>JANMXB010000474.1:0-1605 GCA_031380765.1 Pseudomonadota bacterium
GGGCTAATTGCGCAGCGCCGCATCGAGCGTGCGGTGGAAGTGCACGATCGCGCTCTCGAACTTGCCGAAGGTGAAGACGTCGTTCGCTTTGCTCGCGATGCCGCGCTGGATCGAGCGCACCACTTCGCGGTCCTCGGCGGCGCCGGTGGTGCTCACGAACGCCGCGTCGCGCTTCGCTTCCTCCTCCGCTCCGGGCGCGCCGCTGTTGGTGAGCGAATACGTAATCATCTTCGTGCTGTCGATCGTGAGCGGCTCGAGGATCACGAGCTTGGTGTGGGAAGAAAGCACCGTGACAAGCGCGTTCGGAAACAGGTGGTACACATAAGTCAGGAACCCGGTGACCTTGCGCTCGGCCTCGGGCAGCTCGGCGAGCTTGCGGATGCGCCTGAAAGGGTAGGTCACGCGGCAGTTGCGCCCGAAAAAGTCGATCAGGTTGAGGTTGTCGAACCCGTAGGGCAGGAAAGTCTCCGGGTGCGTCGAGCGGATGTGATAGCCCTCGATGAAGCCCTCGAGGAAGACTTTCCAGTTGGCCTCCATGACCGTCTCGTCATGGCCGAAGAGGCGCTGCCCGGGCGCGAGGAGCGCGGGCAGGTCTTCGAGCGGCGCCTCTGGCGAATCCTGCGTGACGAACACGATGCCGTTCTTCTCCACGGCTTTGACCGCCACGAGACCGTGCTGCGATTTGTCCAGGCCGGGAAAGCCTTCCTCGTGCGGCACGCGCTTGAGCGCACCGTCCAGGCCGTAGGTCCAGCCGTGATAGCGGCAGGCGAAAGCCTTCTTGCAGCCCGAGCCTTCGGCCACCTGCATGCCGCGGTGGCGGCAGGCATTGCGAAACGCATTCACGCCGCCTTCGGAGTTGCGCACAACGAGGAGCGGGACGCCGGCAGCCTCGCGCGCGACGTAGGACCCGGCTTCGGGCAGCGAGGCCGACGGACAGAAAGGCACCGGGAAGCGGCGCAGCAGAGAAAGCTCCGCGGCGTAGCGTTCGGGCGAGCGGTAGTTTTCGACCGGCTCGCGCCAGACTTCCGAGCCCAGATCCGTGGTGCGATTCTCGATATGCGCCAGGATCCGCCTCACGGCAGACTGGTCATCCATCCGCGCCAGCTGGTCGTCCATCAGTGCTTTGGGGTTCGCCGCCATCGTTTCACCTCACCTATCCACGCCTGCGATTATCATACGTTCAAGGAGAAGATCATGGCTGACCAACCGACCAAAGGGCCGTTGCCCGTACCCACGCCCGAAACAAAACACTTCTGGGAAGGCACCCGCGCGGGCGAGCTGCGCCTGCAGCGCTGCACGGCCTGCGAGAGGGCCTACTTCCCGCCGCGCCCGTTCTGCCCGAAATGCAGCTCGCGCGAAGTCGAGGTGTTCAGGGCGAGCGGCAAGGCGATGCTCCACAGCTACGTGATCCACCACCGCCCCACGCCGGGCTTCACGCCGCCGTACTCGATCGCGGTGGTCGAGCTGGAGGAGGGGCCGCGCATGATGACCAACATCGTCGGCGTGCCGCAGACGCCCGAAGCCCTCAGGCTCGACATGAAAGTGAAGGCGGTGTTCGCGAAGGCGAACGACGAGATTTCGCTGGTCCATTTCACTCCGGAGGCG
>JANMXB010000480.1:0-2396 GCA_031380765.1 Pseudomonadota bacterium
AAATCACGAAGCGCCCTTCGGTGCGCGAGCGGATCAAGCCGCTGTTGGCCAATTGCGCCAAATGGAAAGACGCGGTGGGCGCGGGCAATTCCAATCTTTCAGCGATCGCACCGGCCGCCAAACCGTCCGGGCCGGCTTCGACGAGCAAGCGAAAAGCCGCCAGACGGGTGTTTTGTGCCAGGGCCGCCAACGTTTTCACCGCTTCGTTTGTTTCCATATTTCCAATTATATGGAAATAATTTGTGTTTCACAAGTCCATGAATCAACTAGTATTCTTATTTTATCTCCTGATTAAACCTAGTGGATCGACGCGGCAGGACACCGGTTGTCATCGCCCTGGGCGCGACGCAAACCATCGCGTGGGGCTCGACGTATTACCTGCCCGCGATCCTCGCTCGCCCAATGGCGGCGGAGTTCGGCGTTTCGGCAAGCGCGGTGTTCGCGATGTTTTCGGTTGCGCTGCTGCTTTCTGCCGTCGGCGGACCTTTCGTGGGGCGCTGGATCGACAAATCCGGCGGGCGCGGAATGCTCGTCGCGTCGAACCTGGTGTTTGCCTCGGCCCTGGCACTGATGGCCTGGGCGCCCGGCCTGGCCTGGCTCTGGATCGCGTGGCTGATGATGGGCGCAGGCATGTCCATGGGCCTTTACGAATCGGCGTTCTCGGCGCTCACGGCAGCTTATGGAAGCGAAGCGCGCGCGCCGATTACCGGAATTACGCTGATCGCGGGCTTTGCGAGCACGGTTGCGTGGCCGCTGACCGGTTTGCTCGACGCCGAGATCGGGTGGCGCGGTGCGTGCCTTACATGGGCGGCGATCCACCTCCTCGTCTGCGCGCCGCTTAATCGCCTGATGATTCCAGCGACGTCCCGGGCGGCGGCGGTCGAACGCACGCCCGAGGCGACACCGACACCCGGGGGCGACACCCGTGCAATGGTGCTCCTCGCCTATGTCTTCGCGGTAACCTGGTTTACGAGCACCGCGATGGCCGCACACCTGCCTGCGATGCTGCAACTCGCCGGCGCATCGGCGACCGCGGCCATCGCGGCAGCCGCGCTCGTGGGCCCCGCGCAGGTTGCCGCGCGCCTCTTTGAGTTCGCGCTTATGCGCCGGACGCATCCACTTCTCACGGCGCGGCTCGCGACGCTGGCGCATCCCTTCGGCGCTGCGGTACTGCTTACGTTCGGCGCACCGGCCGCGGCACTCTTCACCCTCATCCATGGCGGCGGCAACGGTGTCCTGACAATCGCCAAGGGAACCCTGCCCCTCGTCATCTTCGGACCCACCGGCTACGGATTGCGCCAGGGCCTGTTATCCGGCCCGGCGCGACTGGGGCAGGCGGCGGCGCCGCTGGTGTTCGGGATTGCACTGGAGGGCTTTGGGCCCGACGCGCTGATCCTGACCGCGGTGCTCGGAATTTCGGGCTACGCTGCGATGCTTGCCCTCGGGCGCACGAGAAAACCATGACAAGAACCCGCGCGCTGGTCCTGACGATGAGTGCGGCGCAGCTTGGCTCGCTGCTCCCGCACGTTGTCGTGCCCGCGGTGATGCCTTCGCACCTGATCCCCGAATGGGGCCTGAGCTACTCGGACGGCGGACTGATGGCCGCGAGCTATGCCGCCGGCTACATGCTGGCCGTGCCTGTGCTGACGACGCTGACCGACCGCGTGGACGCGCGCTGGATCCTGTTCTGGGGATCGCTCGTGAGCGGCCTGGCGACGATTCTGTTCGGGCTGCTCGCGACGGGCCTGGTCTCCGCCATCGTGCTCTGGGGCCTGGCAGGCATCGGCTTCGCCGGTGCCTACATGCCGGGACTGAAGGCGCTGACCGATCGCCTCGATGCGGGCGACGCCTCGCGCAGCGTGACGCTCTATACCGCCAGCTTTTCGGTGGGCGTCGGCTTGTCCTTCCTGGTTTCGCAGGTGGTCGCCGGGCACTGGGGATGGCGCGCGGCGTTCCTGATGACGGGCGTCGGGCCGGCGGTCATGGCCGCCGTCGCGCTCTCGCTTCGCCCTGTGCCCCCGCCGCCGCCGCAGGGGGCGCTGCTGGATTTCCGGCCGGTGCTTCGCAATCGCACGGCGCTCGGCTACATCCTCGGTTACGGCGCGCACTGCTTCGAGCTGTACGGCATGCGCACCTGGATCGTGGCGTTCTGGGGATTCGTCACTGCGCGGGCTGGCGGCGCCGTAATGTTCGATGCAATCACCGTGAGCGTCGTGGTCACCGTCCTTTCGTTGCCGGCCAGCGTCCTCGGCAACGAGGCCGCACTGCGCTACGGCCGGCATCGCGCGATCAGCCTGGTGATGTTCAGCTCCGCGCTGGTGGCCGCCGCGATCGGCCTCACGGCCGGCTTCTCGCCCTGGCTATCGCTCTTTCTGCTGCTTTGCTATGCGTTTACG
>JANMXB010000596.1:0-2653 GCA_031380765.1 Pseudomonadota bacterium
CTTCTCCTCTCGATACCGCTCTATATCCTGCTTGGAGAAATACTGGTCCGCGGTGGCGCGACCGACAAGATGTACCGCTCCCTTTCCGAGTGGCTGAACTGGCTTCCGGGTGGGCTGCTGCACACCAACATCGGCGCCTCGGCGCTGTTTTCAGCGGTGTCCGGCTCTTCGGTCGCCACCGCGGCCACGATTTCCACTGTCGCGCTGCCCACGTTCCGCAATCGCGGCTATGACGTGCGCCTGGTCCTTGGCTCAATCGCGGCGGGCGCGAGCCTCGGCAACCTGATTCCCCCGGGGGTGGCGTTCATCATCTACGGATCGATGACCAATACGTCCGCATCGCGCCTTTACATGGCGAGCATGATCCCCGGCATCATCATGACCCTGCTGTTCCTCCTCACGATCCTCGTGATCAGCGTGTTTCGCCCCGAACTCACCGGCCAGCGCGATGCCCCGGTGCCGCTGCGCGACAAGATCCTGCACTCCGCGCATCTCGCGGGTCCGCTTGTCGTTTTCCTGGTGGTGATGGGCAGCATTTACACCGGATGGGCGACGGTGACCGAAAGTGCGGCGCTCGGCGTGATGGTTTGCCTGCCGATCGCCGCCATGTACGGCAAGCTGTCGGTGCCGATGCTGCACGAGTGCTTCCTCGCCACGCTGCGACTCACCGCCATGACGGTTCTGATCCTGGTCGGCGCGTTTTATCTCAATTTCGTGCTCGCGATGCTCGGGGTGCCACAGGCGCTCGCGGGTTTGATCAAGTCCCTGAATGTGTCCCCGACGCTGCTGATGTGGGTGTGCGCCGCGCTGTACATCGTGCTCGGGATTGCGCTGGAGACCCTTCCGATGCTGGTAGGTACCGTGCCCGTGCTGTTTCCGATCATCGTCGCCGCCGGGATCGACCCGGTATTCTTCGGGGTCTTCGTCGTCCTGATGTGCGAGCTCTCACTGCTCAGCCCTCCGGTCGGGATGACGCTGTACGTGATCCAGGGCGTGCGGGGCGAGGGCACGATCAACGAAGTGTTCCAGGGGACTCTGCCGTTCCTGGTCGCCATGGTGCTCATGACCGCCATCCTGATTCACTTTCCGCAGATCGCCACATGGCTGCCCAACGTGGTGTACGCGAAATGATCCGCTCTGCACGCTCGACCTGAATACCCCCCGGAACCACCCAACCACCGCCAAGGAGTATCAGCCATGCCTACCCGTTTCGCCCTTCGCAGTCTGGCCGCGGCGCTTCTCGCCCTCGGACTGTGGACTCACGCGTCCGCCCAGAACGTCAAACTGCGCGTGGCCGGCAACCTGGTGGCCACCGGGCTCATCCAGCAGAACAAGGAGCAGCCGTTCTTCGAGGGCTTCGCCAAAAACACCGGCCTGCCTTTCGACATGGACTACAAACCCATGGACGTGCTCGGCGTCAAGGACGCCGACGGCCTGCGGGTGCTCAAGTCCGGGCTGTTCGACATCGTGTCGCTGCGCATTGCCCAGGTGTCCCGCGACGAGCCCTTCTTCCTCGGACCCGATATCGTCGGCCTGAACCCGGACTACGAGACGGGGCGCAAGGTCGTCAACGCCTTCCGCGAAGAATTCGACAAGCGCCTGCAGGAGCGCCACGGCGCCAAGCTGCTTGGCATCTGGCCGTTCGGGCCGCAGGTCGTGTTCTGCAAGGTGCCGATTACCGGCCTCGCCGACCTGAAAGGAAAAAAGGTTCGCGTGTACGACCAGTCGCTCGCGAAATTCATCGAGAAACTCAACGGCATTCCCGTCACGATCCCCTTCGGCGAGACGCAGCAAGCCCTCGAACGCGGTGTGACGGACTGCGCCATCACCGGCCCCAGTTCGGCCAACAGCGCCGGCTGGCCCGAAGTCACCACGCACTTCATGCCGATCGGATTTCAGATCGCGCTGAATGCGTTCGGCATGAGCCTGCCGAAATGGAAGGCGCTGACCCCGGCCCAGCAAGGAAAATTCACCGAAGCGTTCAAGAAGTTCGAGGATGACACCTGGGCCTACTCAAAGGAACTGTTCGACGACGCTGTACGCTGCAACGTCGGCAAGGAGCCCTGCAAGACAGTGAAGAAGTATTCGATGACCGAGGTACCGGTGCGCCCGGCCGATCAGCAACTCGTGCGTGACGCAGTTTCGAGCGTCTCGCTGCCCGGCTGGTCGGAGCTCTGCGAAAAGTCCTACCCAGGCTGCACGGCGATCTGGAAGCGCGTGATCGGACCGCTCGTCGGGGTGAAGTGACCGGCATGCGCGCCAGCAATGCGCGCGAGCTTTGGCGCCTCAATGCGGCAGAACTCGCCTCCGGCTACCGACGCGGCGATTGGACGCCGGCCGAAGTCCTCGATCAGTGCCTCGCGCGCGTCGGGGCCTTCAACGGCAGGCTGAATGCGATCGTCACGCTGGATGAACCCGGTGCGCGCATGGCAGCCGAAGAGAGCGCTCGCCGCTGGGCTCGAGGGGCCGCGCTTGGGCCGCTCGACGGCGTGCCAATCACGGTCAAGGACAACATTGCCGTTCGCGGCCTGCGCGTGACCTGGGGCAGCCGGCTGTATGAGAATTACGTGGCCGAAGTCGATGAATTGCCGATTGCCCGTTTACGCGCCGGCGGCGCGGTGATCCTGGGCAAGACCAATGTGCCCGAGTTCAC
>JANMXB010000541.1:0-6440 GCA_031380765.1 Pseudomonadota bacterium
GCGATGGCCTCGATGACCGAGACCTACACCTACAACGTGTTCCGCAACGCGAAGGCGATCGTCAGGCTGAAGAACGAATTCAAGGTCGAGATCCACGACACGCCCAAGGATTTCTTCCCCGAGTTCGTGCGTGCGACCAACGTAGTCCTGGACCGCTACTCCGCCAAGGACGCTTTCTTCAAGCAGGTGCTCGATTCGCAGCGCAATTTCGCCAAGGACGTCGTGCCCTACTGGACGAAGATCCTCGACCTGTACTCCAACCTGGGCAACGCGGCGCTGCAGAAAAAATAAGCACGCTGCCATTCTCGAGTGAGGGGCGCGGCAGGTCCGCGCCCCTTTTTTCGCCCCGCTGACAATAAGAGGAGCTCTCCATGCAGCGCCCGCCCGACGCAATGCTCAAAGCCATCGCGATCCTGGATTCGATCAGCCTGTGGTCGGGGCGGATCGTTGCCTGGCTGATCATCCCGATGGTGCTCTCGCTGGTGTACGAAGTCGTCGCCCGGTACATCTTCGACGCGCCTACCGAGTGGGCCTACGACATGACTTTCATGCTCTATGGCAGCTTTTTCATGATCGGCTCGGCCTACACGCTCTACAAGAAAGGCCATATCCGCACCGACTCCTATTACGGAAAGTGGTCGCCGCGCACCCAGGGCTGGGTGGACACGATCTGCTATCTGGTGTTCTTCTTCCCGCCGCTGATCGCATTCCTCGTTGTCGGCTGGGATTACTTCCTGCGCTCCTATATGCAGGGGGAACGCATCGTCACCAGTCCCTGGATGCCGATCGTGTACCCGTTCAAACTCGCCATCCCGCTGGCCACGCTGTTGCTTCTGCTGCAGGGGCTGTCGGAGCTCATGAAGAGCGTCTGGGCGGCGCGCAAAGGGGAGTGGCTTTGAGGCCGGAATACATAGGCCTGCTGTCGCTGGTCGTCCTGTTCGGCGCGATCTTCATCGGGTTTCCCATCGCGTTCACGCTGATCGCGGTTGCCCTCGGCGTGGGTTACATGGCGCTCGGGGACATCGCGCTGCACCTGATGACGCTGCAGTTCTTCTCGGTCATGCGCGACCCGACGCTCGCCTTGGTGCCGTTCTTCCTCTTCATGGGATACCTGCTGGAGCAGTCGGGTCTGATGGAGCGCCTGTTCCGCGGTGTGCAGCTCATGCTCGCATCGCTCAATGGCTCGCTGTACCTCGCGGTACTGATTACGGCGACGATCTTCGCGGCGGCCACGGGCATCGTCGGCTCCTCGGTGACCCTGCTCGGCGTGATGGCCGCGCCGGCGATGAAGAGGAGCGGCTACGACGTGCGCATGTCGGCCGGCACGATTGCGGCCGGCGGCACGCTCGGCATCCTCATCCCGCCTTCGGTGATGCTCATCGTCATGGGCCCGGTGGTGGGCGTGCCCGCAACGGACCTGTTCGCAGCGGCGATCTTCCCGGGCCTCCTGCTGTCGGGGCTGTACATCATCTACACGCTGGTGCGCAGCTACCTCAACCCGAAACTCGGTCCGCCCCTTGCGATGGAGGACCGCCGGCCGTTCGCTTATGTGCTCCGCGAAGTCGTGCTCGGCATGCTGCCGATCGTGATTGTGATCCTCGCGACGCTCGGCGTGATCCTCGCGGGCATCGCGACCCCCACGGATGCGGGCGCGGTCGGCGCGTTCGCGGTGTTCCTGCTCACGCTGATCTACCGCAAGCTGACCTGGGCCAAGCTGAAGATGGCGGTCATGTCGACGCTCGAAGTGTCGTGCATGATTCTCCTGCTCGTCGCGGCCTCGAACTATTTCGGCGCGGTGTTCTCCCGCCTGGGCAGCGCCACCCTCATCGCGGAAACCCTGCTCACGCTGAACTTCTCGCCGACGGTGATGCTGCTCATCATGCTTGCGATCATCTTCGTGCTGGGATGGCCGCTTGAATGGGTGCCGATCGTGCTCATCGTCGTGCCGATTTTCCTGCCGCTGGTGAACAAGCTCGGCATCGACCTGGTGTGGTTCTGCACCCTGGTGGCCGTGTGCCTGCAGACGGCGTGGCTGTCCCCGCCGGTCGCCCTGTCGGCGTACTTCCTCAAGGGCGTGGTGCCCGACTGGGACCTTAAGGACATCTACGCCGGCATGATGCAGTTCATGGTGCTGCAGATCGTGGGCCTGCTCCTGATCCTCGTCTTCCCGCAAATCGCGCTCTGGCTGCCCGCCTACCTGCGCGAGTAACTTCCAGAGAAATGCCTATGGCTGAAGAAACCGGAAAGATCGACATTCACCGCGGCCTCAAGGGCGTGTACTTCGACCGCTCGCAAGTGTGCTTTATCGACGGTCGCGCGGGCGAGTTGCGCTATCGCGGCTACTCCATCCACGACCTGGCCCAGAGCTCGACGTTCGAGGAGACCTGCTACCTGCTGGCCTACGGCGAACTGCCGACGACGGTGCAGCTTGCGGCTTTCGATGCTGAGCTGAAAGCGGCACGCACCCTGCCCGCGGCGGTGCTCGACGTGATCCGGTCCGTCGCCAAAGCGCACCCGATGGACGTGCTGCGCACCGCCGTTTCGGCGCTGGCCGCCTTCGATCCCGACGTGGCGGACAACTCGCGCGAAGCGACGCTCCGGAAAGGTATCCGCCTCGCCTCGCAGGTGCCGATGATCGTGGCGGCGCACGCTCACATCCGCGAGGGGCGTCCTCCGGTCGCGCAGGACCCGAAGCTCGGCCATGCGGCGAACTTCCTCTGGATGTTGACCGGCAAGGTTCCCAGCGACGATACGGCACGGCTCATGGACACGGACATGATCCTGCATGCGGAGCACGGATCCAATGCGTCGACCTTTGCCGCGCGCGTCGTTGCGGGAACAGAAGCCAACCTGCATGCGGCGATCACCGCCGCGATTGCAGCGCTGTCCGGGCCTGCGCATGGCGGCGCAGCCGAAAACGTGATGCACATGGCCAAGGAAGTCGGCTCGCCTGACAAGGCCGCCGAATATGTGAAGCGCAAACGCGCCAACAAGGAGCCCGTCATGGGCTTCGGCCACCGCGTCTACCGCGCCGAGGATCCCCGCGCCCGCCACATGCGCGCCGGGGTGGAGAAACTCTCGCGCGAGATGGGCCAGCCGCAGTGGTACCTGATCCTCGAGGCGCTGGTCGAGGCGATGAAGCCCTACTCGCGCCACGGCGTGAACGTGAACGTCGACTTCTATGCGGGCGTCGTCTACTACCTTAACGGGATCCCGGCCGACCTGTTCGTGCCGATCTTCGCCGTCGGCCGCGTGCCGGGATGGACGGTGTCGGTGCTGGAGCAGCTGGAGAACAACATCCTGATCCGCCCGCTGACGCTGTACAACGGGCCCGCAGCGCGGGAGTACGTGGCGCTGCACGAGCGTTGAAAACCCGCGCTGAAAACCCGGGTCAAGAGTCGACTTCCCGCTCGAAACTGTACCGGTGCCGGTACAGCAGCTGGCAGGACACCCACGCCGGGCCTTGAGATCCGAAATAGAAAGTCGCCAAATTAAGTCGACTCTGACCCCACTTCACCCCACTTCAGCCGCCCAGCGCGGTTTCGGCTTCGGCCGCCAGCGGCGCGTCCGCTTTCCTGTGCTCGGCGCCGATGAACATGTACATCGCCGGCACCACGAAGAGGGTGAACAGGGTGCCGATCGACAGGCCGGTGAAGATCACCAGGCCCATCGCATGACGCCCCGCCGCACCCGCGCCTGAAGCAATCACCAGCGGCACCACGCCGAACACCATCGCCGCCGTGGTCATCAGGATCGGGCGCAGCCGGATCGAACAGGCTTGCTCGATGGCCTCGAGCTTGGATTTACCGGCCGCCTGCAGCTCGTTGGCGACCTCCACGATCAGGATGCCGTGCTTGCTGATGAGGCCCATGAGCGTGACCAGGCCCACCTCCGTGTAGATATTGAGCGATGAGAATCCGAGAAAGATGAAAACCATTGCGCCGAACAGCGCGAGGGGCACCGTGACCAGGATCACCACCGGGTCGCGGAAGCTCTCGAAGAGGGCCGCCAGCGCGAGGAAGACGATGATCACCGCGAAGCCCATGGTCAGCAGGAACCCGCCCGACTCCTGGATGAACTGGCGCGACTGCCCGGAGTAGTCCACGCCGTAGCTCGCGGGCGCGACCTCCTTCACGATGTCGCGCATCGTCTGCAGCACCTCGGCCTGCGAGGCTCCCGACACGCCGGAAATCGTGACCGAGTTGAGCTGCTGGAAGCGCGTGATCGACCCCGGCACCACGTCGTACTTGATGCTCGCCACGGTGCTCGCCGGGATCAGCCCCGCCTTGGGCGTCTTGATGTAGAAGTCGAGCACATCCGCGGCATTCAGGCGGTCGACCTGCTGGACCTGCGGGATCACCTTGTAGGAGCGCCCCGCGATCGAGAAGTAGTTGACGTAGCCGCCGCCAAGCGCCGCGCCGAGCGCGGCGCCCACGTCCTGCTGCGTCATGCCGAGCGCCGCGATCTTGTCGCGGTCCACGACCAGCGTGGCCTGCGGCTTGTCGAGCTTGAGGTCGACGTCCGCGAAATAGAATTTTCCCGAGGCGAGCGCCTTAGCGAGGATCTGCTCGGCCACCGCGTTGAGGTTCTCGAACGGCTCGGTGGTCGTCACCACGAACTGCACCGGCAACCCGGTCGCCCCGGGCAGCGCGGGGAACTGGAACGCCGCCACGCGCGCCCCGGCAATCTTGCCCCACTTCTCCTGCAGCTCGAGCTGGATCTCCTTGGCGCTGCGCGTGCGCTCATCCCACGGCTTGAACAGGACGCCGCCGATACCCTGGTTCACGGTGGGCACCCCGGTGATCTGGAACATCTGGTGGTATTCGGGCAGGGCCTTGGCCACCTGGAACACCTGGTCGGCGTAAGTCTGCATCTGGTCCGCGGTGGCGGTCGGCGGGCCGGCCACGAACGAGAGCACCACGCCCTGGTCCTCCTCCGGCGCGAGCTCGGACTGCGACATCTTGAACATCACCGCCAGCAACAGGCTGAGGACGACGCCCATGACGATCAGCACCGGCCACGTACCGAGCAGGCTGTGCAGCGCGCGCTGGTAGCGGCCGCGCACGCGCTCGAACGTCCGGTCGATCGCCTTGACGAACCGCCCGCTGTCCTGCTCCTGCCTGAACATCCTGGAGCACATCATCGGCGAGAGCGTGAGCGCCACGATGCCGGAAACGGTCACCGCACCGGCCAGCGTGAAGGCGAACTCGGTAAAGAGCGCACCCGTGAGGCCGCCCTGGAAGCCGATCGGAACGTAGACCGCAATCAGCACGACGGTCATCGCAATGATCGGGCTGCCGAGCTCGCGCGCGGCCATCAGTGCCGCCTGCATCGGCGGCGTGCCCTCCTTCATGTGGCGGTCGACGTTCTCCACCACGATGATCGCGTCGTCCACCACGAGGCCGATCGCAAGCACCAGCGCCAGGAGTGTCAGCAGGTTGATCGAATAGCCCAGCGCGAGCATCACGAAGAAAGTGCCGATCAGCGAGAGCGGCATCGCAATCAACGGGACGAGCACGGCACGCAAGCTGCCGAGGAAGAGGAAAATCACCACGGTGACGATCAGGAGCGCCTCGACCAGCGTCTTGATCACCTCGACGATCGAGGTGTTGATGAACTCGGTCGAATCGTAGACGATTTCGCCGGTGACCCCGCTTGGCAGCTGCGCCTTCAGGTCGGGCATCGTATCGCGCACGCGCCTGGCCACATCGAGGATGTTGGCCTGCGGCGCGACCTTGATGCCGATGAACACCGAGCGCACGCCGCTGAACGCGACGTTGAAATCGTAGTTGTCGGAGCCCAGGGTCACGGTGGCCACGTCCTCCAGCCGCACGATCGCGTCGCCGTTCTGCTTTACCGCGAGCTTCCTGAACTCCTCCACCGAGTGCAGGTCGGTCCCCGCGCGCAGCGGCACCGTGACCATCTGCCCTTTGGCCGCGCCGAGCGCCGCGAGATAGTTGTTCGACCCGAGCGCGGCGCTCACCTCGGACGCGGTGACGCCGTGCGCCGCGAGCTTGTTGGAGTCGAGCCACGCGCGCAGCGCGAAGGTTCTTGCGCCCAGCAGCTCGGCGGTCTGGACGCCTTCGATGGAGTCGAGCTTGGGCTTGACGACACGAGCCAGGAAATCGGTCACGTTGTTGGTCGGCAGCGTGTCGCTGTAGAAACCCATGTACATCGCCGCGATCGTCTGGCCGATGGCCACGGTCAATACCGGCGCCTGGGCCTGCGGCGGAAGCTGGTTGCGCACCGAGGCGACCTGCGCGCTGATCTCGGTCAGCGCCCGGTTCGCGTCGTAGTTCAGGCGCAGCGTGGCGGTGATGGTCGACACGCCGCTCGAGATGGAGGACGAGATGTAGTCGATGCCCTGCGCCTGTGCGATCGCGCCTTCGAGCGGCTGCGTGATGAAGCCCGCGATGGTCTGCGCGTCGGCGCCGAAATAC
>JANMXB010000629.1:0-3468 GCA_031380765.1 Pseudomonadota bacterium
GCCTCCTTTACGAGATCCACTATTACGAAACCTCGGGCAGGAAGTAGGCAACGGCGATGCTGAAAACGGGGAGCGAACATCTGGTACAGCTGCGCGACGGGCGCACCGTCTACATCGGCTCGGAGAAGGTCACGGACGTCACCGCGCATCCGGCGTTTCGCAATGCGGCACACACGATCGCGGCCATTTACGACATGAAGGCCGATTCCGCCAACCGCGAGGCGATGAGTTTCGAGGATGGGGGCAGCCGCTACAGCGCCTACTTCCTGCCGGCGAAATCGAAGGCCGACCTCGAGAAGCGCACCAGCCTGCATCGCGCCATAGCCAACCTGAGCTATGGGCACCTCGGCCGCTCGCCCGACCACGTGTCGAGCTTCATCACAGGCATGTCGACCGATCCTTCGGTGTTCGGCAAGTACGCCGGCAACCTCGTGCGCTACTACGAGCACATGCGCAAGAACGACACGTACGCCTGCTACGCGGTGATTCCGCCGCAGGCCGCGCGCAATCCCGAGTTCTACGTCAAGCAGAGCCTGCCGATCCCGACCCTGCGCGTGGTGAGGGAGGACGACGACGGGGTGGTCATTTCGGGCATGAAAATGCTTGCCACCGGTGCCGTGCTTTCCAACGAGATCTGGATCGGCAACCTGATCCCCCTCGCGCCGACCCAGCTGCCCGAATCGATCACCTGCGCGGTGCCGGTGAACGCGAAGGGGCTCACGCTGTGGTCGCGCAAACCGTTTGAACTCCACGCGCAAGTCGAATTCGAGAACCCGCTGGCGCATCGCTTCGACGAAACCGACAGCATGGTGATGTGCGAGGACGTGAAAGTTCCCTGGGAAAAAGTCTTCGTCCACAACGACGCCGTGCTCGCGCGCGAGATCTACATCAAGACCCCGGCCCACTGTTACGGCAACCACCAGTCGAACGTGCGCTTCCACGCCAAGATGCAGCTGATCGTGGGCGTGGCTTCGCGCGTCGCGCAGGCTTCGGGCGCGGACCAGATCCCGGCGGTGCGCGAAACGCTCGGCCGGCTCTGCGCGCTCGAGGCGACTTTGGGCGGCATGATCGCGGGGCAGATCCAGGACGCGGAGGACTGGCCCACGGGGTTCAAGACCTTCAACCGGCGCTATATGTACGCGGCGCTCAACTGGTGCACCGAGGGTCACTCGGCGATCATCGATGTGCTCAGAGAATTGTGCGGCGGCGGCGTCTTCCAGATGCCGGCCGACATCTCGGTGATGACCGACCCGGCGATGCGCGGGGATTTCGAGACCTACTGGCAGACGCCGCAGCTTGGCGCGGTGGAGCGCATGAAGCTTTTCAAGCTGGCGTGGGATCTGGTGGGTTCGGAATTCGCGGGGCGCCACGCGCAGTACGAGAAATTCTATGCGGGCGCGTCGTTCATCATCCGCAACCATAATTTCCGCGAAGCGCCTTGGGAGGCGTATCACAAAGTCGTGGACGACCTCATGGCCGGATATGGCGTGCCCGCTGCGTCCGGCTCGAAAGCCTCCTGAGTCGCTATTTCTCGATTATCATTGCCTCCCATGAGCGGACACGCAGCAGCCCCACCCCCAGCAGCGGCCCCCGCCGCCGCGCATTCGGTTGGCAGACCGGTGCGCGACCTGGCCGCCGAAATCTACGTTCAGCTGATTGCCAAGGTGCCCGACCCGGGCAAGGCCGAGAGCATGGCCAAGTTGAGCTTCAAGCTCGCGGAAATGTTCCAGGCCGTCGACGACGGCCGCATCCACGCCGCCAAGCCGGTCCAGGCCGACTTCAACGCCGAGTTCTTCGACCAGAAATAAGAATCAGGGACAGACCACGTTTTCGGGGCGGAAAACGTGGTCTGTCCCTGATTTTTCCTGATTTTTAGGATTGCCTGTCGGGGACGCGCACCACGATCCCGTCGAGCGACGCGTTCATCTTGAGCTGGCAGCTGAGCCGGCTGGCCGGCGTCCGCTCCGCGGCGACGAAGCCGAGCATGTCCGCTTCGTCCGGCTCGGGGGCCGGCAGTTTCGCGAGCCACGCCGCGTCGACATAGACATGGCAGGTCGCGCACGAAAGGCACCCGCCGCACTCGGCGTCGATGCCTTTCACGTTGTTCCTGATCGCGGTTTCCATGATGCTGGCGCCGGTCGCGGTATCGACCTCGCGGCGCTCGCCGTCGGCGAGCACGTAAGTAATTTTCGGCACGCCTCAGAACATCTCGAAATATTCGCGGTGTTCCCACTCGGACACTTCGAGGTTGAAGCGCGCGATCTCGGACTCCTTGATGCGGCAGAAGTAGTCGACGAATACTTTGCCCAGACCCTCGTTGAGGCACGCGTCCGCGCGCAAAGCGGCGAGCGCGTCCACAAGGGTTGCCGGAAGCAGTTCGGCTTGCGTATCGTAAGGCGCGTCGGCCGAGGGTCCAGGGTCGAGCTTCCTCGCCATTCCGTCCATGCCCGAATAGATCTGCGAGGCGAAGTACAGGTACGGGTTCGCGGCCGGCTCGCCGACCCGGTTCTCGATGCGCGTGGCCGGGTCGCCATGCCCGCCGAGCACGCGCAGCATCGCACCGCGATTATCCGTGCCCCAGAGCACGCGGTCGGGCGCAAGCGAATTCGGACGGTAGCGCTTGTAGCCGTTGATCGTAGGTGTAGAAAGGGCACTGGCGCCGCGCGCGTGCGCGAGCAAGCCGCCGAGGTAGTGGCGGCCAATATCGGATAACTGCGCGGACAACAGCTCGCCGGCCTTCGGCGGGATGAATGCATTCACGCCGTCGGACACTTTCCTGAGCGACTGGTGCAGGTGCCAGCCGGAGGCCATCAAGTTAGGAATGCGCGGCCGGCACATGAAAGTGCCGTGATAGCCGAGCCGGCGCAGGACCTGCTTGGCCGCGCTGCGGAACAGGATCATCGCGTCGGCCGCGGCGAGGGCGTCCTGCGGCCCGAAAGTGAATTCGAACTGGCTCGGGCCGTATTCGACTTCGAGCGAGCGCAGCGGAAGACCCAAAGCCTGGATGTGCTTTCTCAACAATTCGGAGACGGGTTCGATGAGGTCGTAGCGCAGCTCGGTGAGGTACTGGTAGCCGTGCGAGAGGACTTCAACCTCGGGCGGCGAGCCGGGCAGGCCGGGCTGTCCGACGTCCTCCGGCCGCATGCGCGGGTCTTTGACCTTGAAGACGTGAAACTCGACTTCCAGCCCCGCGATGAATTCGTGGCCGGTTTCGCGCAGCTTGCCCACCGCATTGGCGAGCAACGCGCGTGTCGCGAACGGCACGGGCTTGCCGTTGCCGAAGTAGGCGTCGCACAGGACCCAGCCGGTGTTCTCGAGCCAGGGAAGGACCTTGAAGGTGGACGGATCCGCGACGATGAGGAAGTCCGCCGCGCCCTGCATCTGCGCCATCTCGAATCCGCCGCCACGCGTGAAAACAGGAAACGCGGTCTTGTGCGAGGTGTCCTTGGCCAGCAGCGTGCTGGTCAG
>JANMXB010000639.1:0-2629 GCA_031380765.1 Pseudomonadota bacterium
TGCGGCTGAGCGCAGGCTGGGTCATGAACAGGCGCGCCGCGGCGCGCCCGAAATGCAGCTCGTCCGCCACGTACAGGAAGGCGCGCGCCTGGCGCAGGTCGAACTTCGGGCCGCGGGAGGAGGAAACGGTGGGTTGGGCCATTATTGCCTGTATTTGCATCAATCTAGGCTGCATTGATATCAAATTCGCCTACCACTTGTCTACCATGTCGCCATCCACCAAGGAGAACGAAATGCCCAGCGATCTCGCAGACAAGCAACTCGAAGCCGCCCTCGAAGCCGCATTCGCCGAAGCCACGCGCCGCTACCAGGCGCGCGGATTCCAGCGGCGTGTTGGGTTCGGCTCCAAGCCCGCCCTTATCAGCGTCGATCTCGCAAATGCGTGGACACGTCCCGGCAATCCCTTCACCTGCGAGCATGTCGACGACCAGATCATCCCGTCGATGCAGAAGCTTCTGGCCGCCTTTCGCAAGCACGGATTCCCCGTGGTCCACGTCACGACCTGCTACCAGGTGACCGACCGCAAGAACCCCAACACCGACATGGGCCTGTGGCACGACAAGATCCCGGTCGATGTCGTCAACGCAAAAGACACTCACCTGTGGGCCATCGATTCGCGCATCGCGCCGATCGAAGGCGAGCAGCTGCTGATCAAGAAGCGCGCGAGCGCTTTCCACGGCACCTATCTCGCGGGCTTCCTGCGCGCCGCGGGCGTAGACACGATTCTCGTCACCGGCGTGACCGCCTCGGCCTGCGTGCGCGAGACCATCTGCGACGGCCTGGCCGACGGGTTCCGCCCGATCGCGGTCAAGGAAGCCATCGGCGACCGCGTGCCGGGCGCCGTGCTCTGGAACCTCTTCGACATCGACGCGAAATTCGGCGACGTTGAAACCACCGAGCGCTGCCTGCAGTACCTGGAGGAGATCGGCAGCAAGAACCTGCAGGCCAAGGCTGCCTGATCTCGGATCAGCTCACCCGCACCGGAATCACGACGCGAGTGCCGTCTGCGCCTCCGGTGAAAAAGGTCAAGCGGGGCGGCCGCCCGTGCGGCACCTGCGGATAGTGCTGCGCGTCCGCGCCGCCGATTGAAATCCGCAAGCGGCTGCCGGTGGAGAGCGTCCACGCGACCGGCAGCAGTGCGATCGTGACTTCCTCCGCATCGCCGGGCGTCATGAGGCGCGCGTCGGCCCGATCGTACGAACGGTACGGCCAGGACGTCCGATAGTCGCGCGGCGCCTCCCGCACCGCGCGATGCAGGAGCCGCAGCATGCCTTCGCTGATATAGCGCACGACCCCATCCGCCTCGACTTCGGAGAGGTAGACGAAGATGGCTGCATCGCGCTCCGAAGAGGCCACCTTCAGTTTGGAGAGGACGTGGCCCGCGATTCCCAGCGGCTGCTCGAGCGGCACCGTGTCGAAGTGCAGCATTCCGGCCGAGCGTTCCGTCCAGTCCGGGTAGTAGTCGATGATGTTCGCCGTCCCGAGCCGCTCGTAGCGCGTGCTCGTGCCGGTGGTCGTCGTGAAAGACACCTGGTACTCGACCCGCCCTTCCGGCGCTGAGCCGGCGAGCGTCGAATCGGGGCGCGCCTGCAGTTCCCAGGCGATTGCGCGCGGAGGCCACTGGTCGTCTGCATGCCAGGTCTCTCCGTGCGGACTGAAGTAGTGCACCCGCGCTTCATCTTCGAAGCCGTTGACGCGATGCATCAGGAACCGGTCGAAAAATCGCACCAGCTCCCCCATCAGCGCGAACTCCGGCACCGGTGAACCGCCGCGCCACGGCGAGATGTTGGTGCGCGCCCCGTGGTCCCACGGCCCGAACAGCAGCCACTGCGGATTCGGCAGCGAAAGGAAGCGCGTGACCGAGCCGTTGACATAACCCGCGCCATCGCACCACCCGGACACCGAGAGGATCGGGACATCCGGCTTGATGCCGTCGAGGTAACCATAGGGGCTGCACGCTTTGGTGGTGAGCTTCGGGTCATGGGCCGCGGCGCTGTCGCGGTAGAACCACTCGCGACCCAAGTCCGCAAGCTTGAAGTTTTCGCGGTGCATCGCGACCGCCTGCTTCACGAGCTCACCCTCTCCGTCCTCGTCGACCGGCTGCGGCCCGGCGAAGCGCGGGTCGGCAAAATAGGGGAAGGACGGCAGCAGGTCGCGGCGGTCGTGGTCGAGCGCGATCATGAGTTCGTCGTACGCGGTCATCCAGATCTTGGAGAGCAACCCGCCGGGATAGAGCTGCTCGCTGTAGATGTCGGACACCGCGAAGAGCGGCGCAATTGCCTTGACCGCCGGATGCCCGGTGCTCGCCAGGAAGCACGCCGCCGCGCCGAGGTACGAAATACCGGTGGCGCCGAGGTTGCCGTCGCACCACGGCTGGCGTGCGACCCACTCCGCGATCTCGTAGCTGTCGTCGCGCTCGTTCGGTGAGCGCATCGAGTCGCGCGTGCCGAAGCTTGCCCCGGTGCCGCGCACGTCGATGACCACCAGCGCATAGCCGCAGGGGACGAACGCATCGCGATACTTGGCCGCGTTCGGCGTCGGCTCGGCGCCGCTCGACGAGAGCTTGAAGCGGCGGTAGTACGGCGTAAAAATCAGGATCGCCGGAAGTTTCTTCGCTGCGGACTGCTCC
>JANMXB010000660.1:0-11933 GCA_031380765.1 Pseudomonadota bacterium
GCGATCTGCGCGGTCTCGAGGTCGCGGATTTCGCCGATCATCACCACGTCCGGATCCTGCCGCAGGATGGTCCGCAATGCCCGCGCAAAGCTCATTTCGATCCGGGTATTGATCTGGGTCTGGCTGATGCCGTCCAGGTCGTATTCGATGGGATCCTCGACGGTCATGATGTTGAGGGCCTTCGGATCGAGCCGCGAAAGGGCGGCGTACAGGGTCGTTGTCTTGCCCGAGCCCGTGGGACCGGTGACCAGCACAATGCCGTGCGGTTCGCGGATCAGGGCATCCATCTTCGCCAGGGTCGCGTTGTCCATGCCCAGGCGCGTGAGGTCGAGGCGCCCGGCCTGCTTGTCGAGCAGGCGCAGCACCACCCGCTCGCCGTGTCCGGTGGGAATCGTCGATACCCTGACATCGATCGGCTTGCCGGCGATGCGCAGGGCAATTCTTCCATCCTGCGGCAGGCGTTTCTCGGCGATGTCGAGTTGCGCCATGATCTTTACGCGCGAGACGATCGCGGCATGCAGTGCACGCGCCGGCTCGATCAGGTCACGCAGCGTTCCGTCGATGCGCAAGCGCACGACCGAACGGGCCTCGAACGGCTCGATATGGATGTCGGAAGCACCGTCGCGCAGCGCCTGGGTGAACAAAGCATTGATGAGCCGGATCAGGGGTGCGTCGTGCTGGCTGTCGAGCAGGTCCTCGATCCTCGGGATTTCCTGCAGCAGGCGCGAGAGATCCATGTCCTGCGCGAGGTCGTCTGCAAGCGCGGCGGCGCCCGAGTCCGCCGCGTTGTACAAGGCGGAGACAAGCTGGTCGAATTCAGCACTGTCGATGCGTTTGGCGTGCACAGGCATGCCCAGCACGCGTCGCAATTCTGCAAGCGCACCCGCCTGTGCGGCAGGATTCGATCCTGCGCGCACGGCCACCTCCGCCGCGCCGGCACCGAATCCGGTGACGACTACCCCATGCGCCGTTGCAAATGCATACGGGACCGAAGGTTTACCCATCGGCTGCGGCTATTGCGGCCTGGCTGCTCCCGCCGGCGGCGGCGCACTGGGCGGAAGGACAGGCGACGGAACGTCCGGAAGGGCAAATCGGTGCACGGGCGCTGACCTGAACTGCTCGCCGCGGATGTAGTCGTAGCGCTCGCTGGTCGGCCCATCGGAGCCTTGCGCGTCCCGCACCACCGTCGGGCGCAGGAAGACCATCAGGTTGGTCTTGGTGCGCGATCGCGTGTTGTATTTGAACAGCCCGCCGAAAAACGGTATGTCGCCCAGGCCCGGAACTTTGGCGACGCCGTCGCTCACGGAATCCTGGATCAGGCCGCCGATCACGATGATCTGGCCGTCGTTGACGAGCACGGTCGATTCGACCGAGCGCTTGTTGGTGATCACCCCGGCCGCGCCGGTGCCATCGGCAATGCTCGAGACCTCCTGGAAGATTTGCAGGCGGACCAGGCCGCCCTCGGAGATCTGCGGCCGGATCCTCAGGGTCAGCCCGACATCGCGCCTCTCGATGGTCTGGAAGGGCGTCGGCGTCGTCGCCGCGCCCGACACGGCGTACGAACCCGTGATGAACGGGACGTTCTGGCCGATCACGATCCTGGCTTCCTCGTTGTCGAGGGTCAGCAGGGTTGGCGTGGACAGGATGTTGGCGTTGTTGTCCGTCTCCAGAGCCCTTACGAGAAGACTGAGGTTGAGGATCTGCGCGCCGCCTATCGTTACCGTGCCTTTTGCCACGCCGATGCTCAGGCCTTGCCCCACGGAGGCTGGATTCTGCGCGATGCCGATGACATTCTGGCCGGCACCGCCGAAATTGGTTCCTCCAAAGGGCGTCGCGCGGGTACCCCCTACGTTCAGGTCCTGGAACTGCACGCCGAATTCGGCTGCCTTGGTTGCGGTCACCTCGACGATCAGGGCTTCGACGTACACCTGCAGCCTGCGGATATCGAGCATGTCGAGCACGGCACGCAGATTGTTGTAAATTGCATCGGGCGCGGTAATGATGATCGAATTGGTGGCCGCATCGGCCTGGATGATCCCCGGCGTGGCTACCGAAGGCCCCTGTGGCGGCCGTTGCAGCGGGGACGCAGGGGCACCCGGCGCTGTGCCGGGCACCGGCGCGAGGGAGGTTGGAGCGGAGCGCTGCGAGGTGTCCCCGGAATAAATGCCACGCAAGGTCTCGGCCACCCTCACGGCTTCCGCATTCTTGAGGTAGACCACGTGAATGTTGCCTGCGGCGCTCGTGGGGGAATCGAGCATGGCCGCCAGCTGGCGGATCCGCGTCAGCCGGGCAGGATCGCTGGCGCGCACGAGAAGGCTGTTGGATCGCGCATCGGCGACGACGGTCGTGCGCAGGGACGCGTCGGATGCCTGCGGGCCAGGCGCCACGGTGTCGGTCACCAGGCGGTTGATCGTCTGGGCCACGTCGAGGGCCGAGGCGTACTGGAGGTGAATCATGACCGGCTCGGTGCCGGAGGGCTGGTCGACCGCGCGGATGATGCGTTCGATGCGCTCCAGGTTGCTCGCGTAATCGGTGATGACGAGGGTGTTGTTGTTCGGCGTGGTGATGGTGTTGTTCGGCGAAATCAGCGGGCGCAGCGTAGGCACGAGTTGCGCTGCCGATTCGTAGGTCAGGTCGAACACGCGTGTCTGCAGCTGGTCGCCCCGCACGCGCGGGGAATCCGGAACGACACCCGCTGCGGTGCCATGCAGCTTCGCGTCGGCCTCCGGCATGATCTTCACGATGCCGCGACCCTCAACGGCGGCGAAACCCTGGAGGCGCAGCGCCGAGAGGAAAACGTCGTACACCGCCGCTCTCGACATCGGCCTGGCGGAGATGATGTTCATCGTGCCCTTGACGCGCGGGTCGATGAGGAAATTCTTGCCGGTGATTTCGCCCACCGCCTTGACCACGCCTTCGATGTCGGCATTGACGAAATTGAGCGTGACAAGATCGGATTCAGCGCGCTGTTCGGCCCTGGGTGTGGGGCGCGGCTTCCTGGCATTGTCGGCTGCCAACGCGTGCGTGCTCAGTGCGGCCAGCAGCAATCCGGCAATCCCGGTCCGCAACCAGCGACGCGTCATGGTGACCTTTGCGGTACTCATCGCTAAATGCGCGCGTTCATTTGGCCCCCGGCACGGCGGCAGGCGCGGGCTTCTTGCGTTCCGCGAGCGCGAGCTCTTCGCTCGCTCCGGTGCGCTGCAGGGTCACGCGATCGGCAAAAACCTTGTCCAGGCGGATACCCGGGGCGATCTCTTCCCCGGCACGCACGGCGAGAATTGTTTTTGCGTCGACTTGCACAACCGCGTAGCTTGGCTTGTCGCCGGACGCAGCCACCACGCCTACCAGCTTTATGGCCAGACCCGTCGGCGCTGCGGCAGCCTGGCCACCCTGCAGGCTGCCGAATAACGCGTGTGCGATTGTCGAACGACTGACCGGTTCGCTCACGGGCTCGGCGCGCGGCGCGGCGCGCGGACCGAACCAGATCCATGTCCAGTACGCCAGCACGACCGCCAGCAGCATCAGCGCGGCAAATGTGACGGCGTATACGGCTGCGGTTTGAGCAGGATTGTTCGATCGGGCGATCGGCATTTCCCAGCATTTTGCCTGATTCGCGCTGGTAGTTCATGTTTTAACATGCCTTATGATGCGCGCATGCCGCAACCCGTTGCCGTCCTTCGCATGGCCACGATCGCATGCTTTGCGATCGTGGCCCCTTTTGCCAGCCAGAGCGCCCGGTGTGAGGAGATCTCGCCCGAGGTCTGGATCAATCCCGGGTTTTATTCCCAGCACTTCAAGTCGAGCGGGCGTTTCCGCGGCGACAACTGGGGTGTGGGGGCTGAAGTCACGCTTTCCCCGGATCACTCGGTGCTGGCAGGATCCTTCATCAACAGCGACGACAGGCGCAGCCAGTACGGCGCTTACTGGTGGCGGCCCGTGCACTGGAAGTTCAGCGGCGTTGGCGTGCACGCAGGGGTTGTCGCGGCGGCGCTCGATGGTTACCCGAACTATCGAAACGGGGGGTGGTACGTGGCACCGATCCCGGCGGTTGCAATCGAAGGCAGCCGGATAGGCGCCAATGTGATGATCGTTCCGACCATCAAGAACCGCGTCCAGGGCGCGATAGCATTCCAACTCAAGCTTCGGGTCTGGTGAGCCGGGGAAAAAGCGTTATCGGCGTAGCGGATCCGCCGAATTGCCCGGCACGGAACCCATAGTCCCGGCAAGCTGCAGTTCGAACATGCCCGCCTCGCGTTCAACCGCGATCAGGCGAAGGAATGGAACCAGCTGTGCCTGCCACTGCGGATCGACCCAGGCGCTGATCTTGAATGCAGGCGGGCCGGCGCCCCGGAGTGAACCTTTTCCTTCCAGGTGGAGGGGCCCCTTCAGTGTGCTGAGAGACGCTTCCAACCCGCCGGATTCGCTTTCGACACGCAGTTCGTAGTCGCCCAATGGCGACACGGGGGTGAGGGACGATCCGGCCGATTGCCATCGCACCAGTACCTTGCCGGAAATCTGCTTGTCCGCGACGACGAGCCTGGGTAGGTGAACGAGCAACTCTCCGGTAGGTTCGATCAACGCGACGCGCGGCACGGCGAGCCCGAGCGCGGCGGCGGGAAGGACGAAGTCGGCATCCGCGATTTCGGCGCTGAAAGGAGAAAAGCTGGCGGCGAAGTTTTTTGCCGAGTCGGCAACGTTGAATTGAAATCCGAGGCGTCCCCGGAGCAGCGCCTGCGGCTGGAACCGCCAGACGAGATTCCTGCCGATGCCTCTTAGTCCGCTCGCGTCGCGGATCTCCAGGTGTCCGGTGCCTGACCAAAGGGTGCCTTGCGCTTCGGCGAGGCGCAGCCTGCCGCCAGTGCCACGGTTCGCGACGGCATCCAGGAGCGTGGCCGGCGCGAAAGCAAGCAGCCAGGCCAGATAGATGCCGAGCGCCACGAGGCCGCTAACCACAGCTCGTTCGGACAACCTCCAGCGCATTCTTACGGCCTGGACCTGCTGAACGTCGCCGTCACGCTCGCCAGGCCGGGCGTGGCCAGGGCTTCGATCCGGGCGGTGTCGAGGCGGATCTGCTGCGTTTGCAGCGTCTCGACCCACGTCAGCCAGTCTGCGAACGGCACTGCGCCGAAGGTAATCCTTGCCTGCCCCGCGTCGAGCGGCTCGATGCTCAGCAACGATTGTGCCAGCCCCGCGGCTTCGACCCTGGCCTGCATCAACGCGCGAAAATCTGGCTGTGCCGCAGGCGGTTCCTGTTGGGTCGGCGCAAGAGCGCGCAAGCGGAGAATTTCATCCGCGCTCCTGTCCAGACGAACGGCATCCGCACGCAGCTGGGACACCGACATGCCCAATTGAATGCGAGCGCGATAGGCCGACTGGACGAGCCAGATGTACAAGCCGGCAACCAGTACGCCACACAGGATTGCGATGACCAGGCGCTCGCGAGGCGCGCGCGCGTGCCAGAGGATGCGCAAAGCGTTTTTCACAATGCCCTTACGGTCATCGTGACGGTACGCCGCCCGCCGCCCGCGGGCGGCAATGCGGTCACTGCGAGGCCGGCCTGGGCGAGTTGCGCCGCGATTCTTGCGGGTAGCGATGGATCGTCGGCGAGGACTTCAAGCGTCATCCTTCCGCTCTCGTAGGACAGGACACGCAGTGCGCCGGGCGCAAGCGCCTTCAGCGCGGGCGCCACTTTTGCGGTCATGACAGTAAAGTCGCCATCGTCGGGCTTGTTGGCGCCGCGGCGCGCTTCGGCGAGCTTGCGCCGCATTTGCAGGACTGGATCGGCCACCGCGACCGCGTCCGGAAACACGCTGCGAAACCTCGATTCCATCTGCGACCGCACGCTGCGCTGTTCGCCGGCAAGGCGCGCCCAGTCAACGGCCAACGCCGTGCCATGCAATGCGAGAGCGATGCCGAACAGCCAGGCCGCGGGTCGCAGCCGGGGGAGGGTTCCCGCAAGGAAGTGCCACCTGCGCCGTTCGCGCGCGAAGGTGACGCCAGAGTCCGGCGGAGCCAGTCGCCAGTCCCAGCGTCCGGCCGGAAAAATTCTCACGCCAAGCGCACGCTGCCACGCCTCGATGTCGGGAAGCGCTTCGGGCGCGGTTGGGTGCAGACCGATCCCGTCGGGGGGTTCATTGCGGGCTCTGGCGCCCTCCAGCATGAGGCAGAGAGACAAGGGAGGCGATTGCCGGTCACCGCAGTCGGTCGCCGCGCCTTCGAATTTGCCGATCCGCACGAATCCCTGGTTCCCATCCCAGACACAACTCCATCGATCGGGCGGCAACGGCAGCATCAGGGATTCGCAGGAAATCGAATAGTCGTGGATGCCGACCGCCGCGAGGGCTTCCTTCCACTTCTCCATGAGGGCGCGATCCACGACGGCAAGAACGTCTGCTTCGCCGGTTGAACCTAGGTGGCAGACCTCGTTGGCGTCGGGCTCCGAAGCGGTATTTTCCTCGACGGCGTAGGCAAGGAGCGACCCGGAGCGCCGCCCGGAGGGGAGGCGTACGCGCGTTATCAACACCAGCTGGGCGGGAGCCAGCAACTGGATGCGCTCCGCGCGGCGCAGTAACTCCAACGGCATCTGCGCGAGGGCCCCTTCCCCCGCTGAAGGATCCAACCCTTTCTCCACCAATGCCCACGCCCAGTGCTCAGGAGTGTCAGGCTGAGGCGATCGGATCCGCAGCAGGCTCATTGGATCTTGCGCCACACGATCGAGGGCCAGCGGCCCGGCTCCAGGCGGGCAAGCAGCGCTTTGCCCTGCACCTGGGCTCCGCCGCTGGTCACGCGCAGCATGGCCAGAAAAAAGTCGCTGGCGACACGGATATCCTGTTCCGGCACGATGAGGCCTTTAGGCAGCTGGGCGAGAAAATCGGCATTGGACCGATAGTAAGAGACATTCCGGCGCGCCACTATCAAACGCGCCGAATCGAGTTCAAGGCCTTCAACGACTGTCGCAAGGACTTCCGCCGGCGCGGTATTTACGTTCACCGGCGTGGTTCCGGGCAAAGCAGCCACGAAAGGTGCAAGACGCGCTCGCACGCCCGGGTCGAAGCCGCGTACCAGCGCCAGCTCGTCGACGTCGATCAACGGCCGGTTTGCAGGACGATACGGCGGATCGAGCGAAAGATAGTACTCGTCTTCCGCTCCGTGCCCCGGCTGCGGTTTGTCGTCGCCATCGATCCAGTCCGCGAGCGCGTCGGCCAGTGGCGCAGGCAGGCGAAGGAGCGACAGGAGCCGCTGGAAGCGCGCGAACTGGACCGGATTGAGTTTGCCGTCGGTCACCACGTTGTTGAGGTTGAACAGGCCCTGCTGATCTTCGATGCGGCCAACCAGCTCGCCGTTTTCGACCGGCATGGCAGGCAAGCGCATTGCCCAGGGCTCGCCCGGATGGTCGACATTGTTCGCGCGCCGGTCGTCGCTCAGCACGGCGCGCGCCCAGTCGCCGCCCGCCAGGAGCAATTCCAGCGCCTGCGCGTGCTGGGCGGAGAGCTCCGCCCTGCGCGCCCAAGCGGACTGCGACGCGAGGATCGCGGTCGCGACAATGGCTGCGAGCGACACGACGCCCATCGCCATCACGATCGCCACGCCGCGCTCGCCGGACCTCATGATTTCAGCGCGAACAGGCGCACCAGTTCCTCGCCCGAGCCGAGCAGGACGCGTAGGCGCACGGCCAGCGGAATCTGCGAGTCAACCGGCACCAAGGGCCAGGTGCTCACCCAAGCGGCCTTGAAGTCGAGGTATTGCAACTCGAATTCCTTTACGTCTTCCAATACGGCGTAACGGACCGGCTGGACCGCCGGAGCAACATCGAGACCCGGCCACAGCCACAATTCGATCTGCCGCTTTTCGTTGAGGCGGTAAGCGATGCGTCGCGCAGAATCGACGCCTTCGTTCGAGGCAAAGCGGCTGAATTCGAGTAGCGGCTCGGTTGCCGCGGCGGGCCGGCCGAGCCATGCTGCCGCGGTGCCGGAAGCTATCCGGACGGGACGCGGTGCCGCAAGGCGGACGTCGCGCGCGAAGCGCAGGAAAAACGCGTCCACCCTGCGCCATTTTTCGGATTCCGCTTTTACATGCTCGCGTGTATCAAGAACCGCGCTGAGGCCGCGATAGGACATCAGCCCTAGCAGCGAGAGGATCAGTAGCGCGGTCAGCAGCTCGATGAGCGTAAACCCCGCGCGCCGCGGCGCAGGAAGCCTGTGCATCAGCGGCCTCCCGGCGGATTCACCACAAAGCCCGCGAGATGCGCGAGGGAACGGGATTCTGCGGGCCCCAGAAATACGAAAATATCGACGCGACGAAATGCCGGGTTCGGTGTAGTGATCACTTCTTCGCGCCAGGTGAACTCCATGCCTCCCTGGCGCTGCGTGCCGTTCTGGATGCCGGTCGCAAGCCAGTCGCCGCGCGCGCGATGCTCGGCGAGGCGGTTTTCCGCCACCCAACCTGCGAACAGCCGGGCGCGTAAGTCGACTGCGTTGTTCGCGCCCTGGCCGGCGACCCGCAATGCTGCGATGAGCGCGACCGCGACAATCGCGAGCGCGACCAGCACTTCGATGAGCGTGAACCCTGCCCGGCTAGCGCGGGACCATCTCGGCATAGGAGCGTCCTTTGCCTGGAAATACCCGTATGTCACCCACCGGCGACGCGGCGATCGAATAGTGCTCGGCGCCCAGGGCCAGGTCGATCGAAAAGGCGAGCATCGCGCCGCCCGGAGGGAATTCCACGCGCATGGAATTAAGCGTGCGCATGGCTTCGACGCGTAAATCCGAGAGCGTAACCCCTGGCGACAGCGTGCGCGCCCGCAACAAATCGTTGTCGCGAACTTCTCCCCATTCGCGGTCGGGTCCCAGGCGCCAGAACCGGTATCCGGATTCATCCGCGGTCCACGCGATGGTCCTGCCCGAGATGCGCGCCTCTTCGGTTGCCAGGTCGAGCACTTGCGCGAGGCGCTCGGCTTCGTTGCGGAGCACATCCTTGTCACCGGCGCCCATCTTGACGGCGATCAGGCCCAGAAAAATCCCCATCACCATGAGCACCACGAGCATTTCCACGAGCGTAAATCCGCGGCCGGTTCCTGCCCTGCTCATGGACGCGGCGCCTTCGCTACAGGGTCCATGAGCCGATGTCGGCGTCGTTGCCTTCACCGCCGGGCGCGCCGTCCGCGCCAAAGCTGTAGATGTCGATTTCGGCATGGGTGCCTGGATTGAGGTATTGGTACGGGTTGCCCCACGGGTCTTTCGGCAGGCGCTCTATATAGCCGCCCGATTTCCAGTTGGCCGGAACCGGGCTGGTCGCCGGCTTGGTCGCCAGCGCCTGCAGGCCCTGCTCGGTCGTCGGATAACGCTGGTTGTCCAGGCGGTAGAGCTTGAGCGTCTGCATCAGGCTGGCGATGTCCTGCTTTGCGGCAATGATCCGCGCTTCGTCAGGACGGCTGATGATCTTAGGCACCACCAGCGCCGCGAGAATGCCGAGGATCACGACCACCACCATCACTTCGAGTAAGGTGAAGCCGCGGTGCAGGCGATTCCTGTTCAGCATGGGCACTTGCGATCTCTCGAATTCAAGTCCTGGACGCTGGGAGGTGTCGCCGATACCGCTATTTCCGGACCGGGAAATTCGAGGCACGGCCGCGCACCTTTTGGCGCGCGGCCGAAGCTATGGACGGTCGCCCAAAACAGCGTCAGCTATTGAATTATTGAGTGTTCGCGCAATTCAGAACGATCCCGTAGGGACTGAGCTGACCCGGCGGCGAAATTGCCAGGTTGTTGTAGTCGGACGATGGACCGGGCAACAAGAAGGTTGCCGTTGTCGGCGGATCATTGCCGACAACGCCGGTACGCGCTTCCAGCGTCACATAGGTCCAGTAAGCGTGATCCTTCGGATAGGTCAATGTCGCCGTCGCGTTGCCGGCCGCATCGGTCGTACCGGAAGCATTCACCGTGGCAACACCGCCCGGGTCGAGGGAGCCGCTTAAGTTCAAATCTTCCCCGGCTTCCAGGATGCCGTTGAAATTCAAGTCTTCGTTGTTGCAGGCCTGGAAGGTGCCTACCTGAGTCCAACTGGTAGCGCCTGGCGTCCACTGGCCTTTGGCGTATCCGGCCGGGCGCAAGGCAAACCGGACGGCTTGACCGACCACCGGGTTTCCGGCGGAGTCAGTAACGGTGGCAACATAGGTTTTAGTATTGATCGGAGGGCTGCCTCCGGTCAGATTGTCCGTACCTAGCCGCACCAACAGCGATTGGCCAGCGACCGTCATCGTCGTGGTTCCGACGACGGGCGCGCCGAGCGCAACCCCATTGACACTCGATACGGTCGCGGTAATGACCACCCCGTTTGCCGCGCTGCTGGTGCTCCCCGCGACGTATGACACCGAAGCGCTGCCGGATACGTCGGTAACAACGCTGCTCGAAGTGAGCCGGCCGCCGGTGGTGTCGGAAGTCAACGTGAAGCTCACGGCCGCATTTTTTACCAGGTTGTTGCTGCCGTCACGCACCAGCACCGAAATGGTGGAGCTGTTGTTGGTCTGGGAAGTCGATCCGGTGGTAAACGCGACCGTCCCCGGGACCGCCTGCACCGTGGCATTGGTGGCTGTCGTGGCGACGAATATGACATTGAGGGTCGCGGCGGGTACACCCCCCGGACCCGACGCAGTGATGATGGCTGGGCCGGCTCCCGTCGCGGAGGTCGACTGAACGGTGACCCCTGTGGTGTTGCCCAGCGCGTTGGTGGTCTTCGGGCTACCCGACACCGTACCGCGACTGGTGGCGAACGTGACCGCCTGGCCCGCCACTGGAACGCCAGCATTGGTCCAGTTGATAGCCACCGCAGTAGGCGTGTTCAGCGGGATATCTATGGTTGTAGCTCCTGCCGCGAGGGTCGGAGTCGTGAAGCCGAAGCTCGCGCTGCTGATGGCAAGGGCTTGCGTAGCGCCAGCCCCTGCGGCCGTGGCAGTGATGACATCGTTGCCGGCCCGGGTGGCCGTGACAGTGGCGGTAACCTGACCTGCGCCATTGGTAATTCCGGTGACAGGCGACAATACAATCGTATTCCCGGTCTGCGAGGTGACAGCCACGGTAATGCCAGGCAGCGCCGCACCGGCCGAATCTTTTACGCTGAAGATGAGCGTGGTTGAGGCGCTGAAGGCAAGCGAATTGCTCCCGCTGACAGTGATCGTCGTGCCGGTCACGTCGATGCTGTTGCTCGCTGAAACGCCATCGACCGTGACGGTAACCGTCATGGTGCGATTCGTCTTGTTCGCGCCGATATTCAGCTTGGCCGTCACAATGCCGTTTGTGTCGGAAACGCCGCCTGCGCTGATGTTGTTGATGAACGCAGTCGGGTCGCTGCCTGTGGCGAACGTCACCGTTCTGCCGGCGAGGGCCTGCCGGTTGACATCCAGCACCACAGCAGTCAAATCAAGGGTGGTTGAACCCGCCGAGCCAATTTGCGAGTTCGACGCGAGCAGCTGCACGGTGGCCGCCGTTTGGACGACAGTGGTGGTTGTCGTGGTCGTCGTGCTGCTGCTCCCCCCGCCCCCGCCACACCCCGTCAGGACGGTCGCCATCGCGGCCAGGAAGAGCTTTAACGCCGATCTTGAAACGTCGTCGTTCAAGAACCCGCGGATTGAAAAGTTTTGCACGCAAGCCTCCCCGTCACTTAGTTCGACTAATTAGATAGTTATCCAGCCGCTGACAGAACATTACAATATTTTTTATATGGACACAACAACTTAAGTCACATATTTAATGTAACTGGCTAAATACCCAAAATGGAGTTTACGGCGCTGGGGCGGTCCCCGAACCGCGTCAGTCTGAAGGATTTCGGCCTGGAAGATACCCCCAAGCGGGGAGATCCCCCGGTGCCAGAGTTGTTGAATCGCAAGATATGTCGTAAGAGCGAATTAAACCGTTACCAATTGTAAAGTTTCAAGCATC
>JANMXB010000641.1:0-1831 GCA_031380765.1 Pseudomonadota bacterium
CTTCCGAACCGCATCGACCAGCAGCGCCTTCGCTTCCGGCACCGCCGCTTCGGCCGCGCGGTTCATGGTGAGCACCAGCTCGTCGGCTTGCTTGCCCATTCCCAACTGATGCAGCAGTTTCTCGACTTTCTGCAGCGACCCTGGCAGCGAGATCTTCACCTTGCCGTTGCCGAAGAAGCCGTCCTGCCTGCCGAGCGAGTCGACCGCGTACTGCGTGCCCTTGACGAGTGCCTCGCGCAATCCGCTAGCCGCATCCTGGTTGGAAATGGACTCCAGACCCGCCATGGCTGGGAAGGAAAGGACGGCGCCAGCCAACAGAATAATTATCGGGGTTCTCATGCTGGCCTCTCGGAAAGAATTAAGCGAATTTGATTATTCAAACCCGCTGCAGGAGCCAATCTCCTGCCAATTCGTGCATCGACACCGGTACATTTACTAGCCCACTCCGGCCTCATGCGCCTGCTGGTCGGCGTGATACGAGGAGCGCACCATTGCGCCGATCGCCGCATGCTTGAAGCCCATTCCCTTCGCTTCGCGCTCGAACATCGAAAACACGTCCGGATGCACGTAGCGCTCCACGGGCAGGTGATGCGGGCTGGGCTGCAGGTACTGGCCGATGGTGACCATGTCGACTGCGTGCACGCGCAGGTCGCGCATCACGGCGAGGATCTCCTCGTCGGTCTCGCCCAGACCCACCATCAGCCCGGATTTGGTGGGCACCTTCGGATAACGAAGCTTAAACTCCTGCAAAAGCGTCAGCGAATGCCGGTAGTCACCGCCCGGGCGCGCCTGCCGGTAAAGGCGCGGCACAGTCTCAAGGTTGTGGTTCATCACATCGGGCGGCGCGTTGACAAGGATCTCGAGCGCTCGATCCAGCCGGCCGCGAAAATCCGGCACCAGGGTCTCGATCGTGGTGGCGGGCGAGCGCGTGCGCACGGCCCGGATGCAATCCACGAAATGCTGCGCGCCGCCGTCTTTCAGGTCGTCACGATCGACGCTGGTGATCACCACGTAGCGTAATTCGAGCCTCGCGATGGTCTCGGCCAGGTGGCGGGGCTCGTCCGCGTCCGGCGCCAGCGGGCGGCCATGCCCGACGTCGCAGAAAGGGCAGCGGCGCGTGCAGATGTCGCCAAGGATCATGAAGGTCGCCGTGCCCTTGCCGAAGCACTCGCCGATGTTCGGGCAGGAGGCTTCCTCGCAGACGGTGTGCAGGTTCTGCTCGCGCAGGATCTGCTTGATCTCGGTGAAGCGCGAATTGGGGCTCGCGGCCTTGACGCGGATCCACGCAGGCTTCTTCAGCGCTTCCTTCGGGACGATCTTGATAGGGATGAGCGAGGTCTTGGCCTGACCCTTCTCCTTTACTCCGGCTTCACGCATGGCCTGCTTCCAGGTGCCCGCTGATGCGCCGGGCGAGTTCTTCCCCGAGCGCGTCGATCCCGGCGGCGATGCCAAGGTCGCGCGTCTGCGTCACCGCGAGCCCGGGATAGCCGCACGGGTCGATCGCCGCGAACGGCACGAGATCCATGTCCACGTTAAGCGAGAGCCCATGCAGCGCGCGACCGTGCGTGATGCGGATACCGAGCGCCGCCACCTTCGCTCCATCAACGTAGACGCCAGGCGCGCGCGGTTTCCTTGCGGCGACGACGCCATGTGACGCCAGAAGATCGATGATGCCCTGCTCGAGCAGCCGCACATATTCGCGCACCTTGATGCCGCGGCGGGCGATGTCGACAAGTGTGTAGACCACCAGTTGCCCGGGACCGTGATACGTGACCTCGCCGCCGCGCTCCACGCGCAGCACTTCGATGCCGGTGCCGGCCTTCGGGCCGTG
>JANMXB010000692.1:0-5157 GCA_031380765.1 Pseudomonadota bacterium
GCGAGGTCATGCGCCATCGAAAGCCCGCCGGGCGGGAAGTTGCGGCTCTTCCAGATGATGCGGAAGTCGGCCATTTTCACGATCCCGCGCTCGGCCATGCGGACCAGGATGTCGTGCGCGATCGGCGCGCCGTCGAAATCTCCCGCGGCCACGCCCGAGACCGAATTCTCGTGCTTGCCGGAGAAGAGGACCTTGTAATCCCGGTCGGGCACGAGGCCTTCGGCCGGAAAGAGCGAGCGCGGCGCGAGGTTGCCGGAGTTCGAGGACGGCGTCGTATGCGCAACGCGCTTGCCCTTGAGATCGGCGAGTTTCTGGTACGGACTGTCGGCCCTTACGATCACCCATAACTGGTAGCCCTGCGGCCCGGTCGCGTCTCCTCGGATGCCGAGCGGAATCGCCCCGGCCACATTGACCGCGAACGCGGTGTCGCCGGAAGACATCGAGCCCAGGTGCATGCGTCCGGAACGCATCGCCTCGATCGCGGCGGCGCTTGAATACACGTCGTAAAAACGCACCTTGCGCGCCGTGCATTTCGCCAAGTGCTCGACGAAAGGCTCCATGAGCTTCTTGAACACCGCCGGATCGTCCAGCGGCGAATTGGTGAAGAACAGCGTGTCGGGATTCTTCTGGCGCCTCGGGTCGCGTGGGGTGTCGGCCAGCAGGTCGCCGTCTTCGTCGCAATAAGGCGTGTCCAGCTCGCCGCGGCTTTTGCAGGCCTCCTGTGAGAGCGCTGCCCCGGCAAAGGCCAGCCCAATCGCGAGCGCGACGCCGCGGATCAAGGTTTTTTCGCCTTGTCGTCCGCCACCTTCTTGCGCGCAGTTTCCTCGCGCGCGGTTTCCTTCTCGTAGGCAGTGCGGTTGAACGCCTCGCCGCTGCCTTCGGCGACCTTGCGCACCACTTCCCAGTGCGTCTTGTAGTCGATCGGGAAGAACCGGTCGGCGCCGTCGAAGGCCTTTTTCATTTCATCGGTGAAGCGGTAGTCGTAGAAGCATTTGAGCATCTTGTCGCGGAAGGCCGGTTCCAGGTCGTGCGCATAGGCGAAGGACGAGGTCGGGAACCTGGCGCTGCGATAGATCACGCGGAAGTTGTCCTCCTTGATCTGGCCGCGCACGCCCATGCGGTGGAAGACGTCCGAGGCCACCGCGGCCGCGTCGTAGTCGCCCGAGTTCACCCCGAGGATCGACTGGTCGTGCTTGCCCGAGAACAGGATGTTGTAGTCCTTGCCGGGCGCGAGGCCCTCGTGCGGGAACAGGGCCATGGGCGCCATGTGGCCCGAATTCGACGAAGGCGCCGTATGCGCGACTTTTTTGCCCTTGAGATCGGAGAGCTTCTGGAACGGGCTGTCCTTCTTCACCACGACAATCAGGTTGTAGCCCTGGTACTCCTTTTCGTAACCCTTGATCGCGAACGGCACCGCCCCGGCCAGGTTGACTGCGAAAGCGGTCGGTCCCGTCGAGAAGCCGCCCACGTGCAGCCGCCCGGAGCGCATCGCCTCGATTTCGGCCGCGTTGGACTGGACCTGGTAGAACACCACCTTCTTTCCGGTGCAGCTGGCGAGGTGGTCGGTGAAAGGCTTGAACACCTTCTCGTACACCGCCGGATCCTCCACTGGGGTGTAGGTGAACACCAGCGTGTTCGGGATTTTCAGCTTTTTCGGATCCTTCGGTGTGTCCGCGGTCAGGTCGCCGTTCTCGTCGCAATACTGCGGGTCGAGGTCACCGCGCTTTTTGCAGGCGTCCTGCGCCTGGGTGCTGGACACGAAAATCAGCGCAACAACTGCTGCCAACATCCTCCGCGCTAAAAGCATTGCTCCTCCTCCGCTGTTGTTACTGGCCTGTGACAGCCAGTTTACCGGTAGTAAGACGGCCGCAGCAAGCGCGCTTTCCGGCGATCTTTCAATGGGTTCTGGCATTTTCCGCAAGCGTCGCTGCGAGAGGTCGAATGTTAGAATCGACGCATGAGCCTCAATGTAATCGTGCTTGCCGCGGGTCAGGGAAAGCGCATGCATTCCGCCATCCCGAAGGTCCTGCACCCGCTGGCCGGCCGTTCGCTTCTTGGCCGGGTTGTTGACACCGCGCGCGCGCTCAATCCGGCGAAGATCGTCGTCGTGCACGGCCATGGCGGCGAATTGGTGCAAGCGGCCTTCGCAAAGGATGCCGCCCTGCTCTGGGCCGAGCAAAAGGAGCAGCTCGGCACCGGACATGCGGTCGCGCAGGCGATGCCGCAGGTGGATGGGGAGGCCGAGGTGCTCATCCTTTACGGCGACGTTCCGCTGATCGATGCGCAATCCCTGCGCCGGCTCCTCCAGGCGTCGCGCGGGACGCTCGGGGTGATGACCGCGGTCGCCGAGGATGCATCCGGTTATGGGCGCATTGTGCGCGACGCCTCGGGCCGCGTTCTGCGCATCGTCGAGCAGAAGGACGCCACTGAGGCCGAATGCGCGATCCAGGAATGGAACACGGGCTTTCTCGCCACCAGCGCAGCCCGGCTCTCCGGCTGGCTCGCGCGGGTTCGCAACGACAACGCGCAGAAGGAGTATTACCTCACCGACGTGATCGGCCTGGCGGTTGCCGACGGTCTTGCGGTGAAGACAGTGCAACCCGCAAACGCCTGGGAGGTCGAAGGAGTGAATTCGAATCGCCAGCTGGCCGGGCTCGAGCGCATCCACCGGCGCGAAAACGCGAACGCCCTGCTCGACAAAGGCGTGACCCTGGCCGATCCGGCACGCTTCGACCTGCGCGGCACGCTTGCGTGCGGGCGCGATGTCTCGATCGACGTGAACTGTGTGTTCGAAGGCACGGTCAAACTGGGTGACCGTGTCAAGATCGGCCCCAACTGCGTGCTGAAGAACGTGACCATCGACGCCGATACCGAAATCAACCCTTTTTCGCTCCTCGAAGACGCTGTGGTGGGTGCGCGCTGCCGCATCGGCCCGTACGCCCGGTTGCGCCCGGGCGCGGCGCTGGCCGACGAAGTGCATATCGGCAATTTCGTCGAGGTGAAGAACAGCCGGGTGGGCATGGGGTCCAAAGCCAATCACCTTGCGTATGTGGGCGACAGCGACGTGGGCAGCAAGGTCAACATCGGCGCGGGGACCATTACCTGCAACTACGACGGCGCGAACAAGAACCGCACGGTCATCGAGGACGAGGTGTTCGTCGGCTCGAACGCCACGCTCATCGCCCCCCTTACGATCGCCAAGGGCTCGTATATCGGCGCGGGCTCCACCATCAGCAAGAGCACGCCGCCCGGGCAGCTCACCATAGCGCGCGCCAAGCAGGTTTCCATCCCGGCGTGGAAGCCGGCGAAAAAGAAAGGATAAGGCCATGTGCGGCATCGTCGGCGCGGTAGCCCGGCACGACATCGTTCCGGTCCTCCTGGAGGGTCTCAAGCGCCTGGAGTACCGGGGCTATGACTCCTGCGGAGTGGCTTCGATTTCGGACGGCACTCTCGCGCGTCTGCGCAGCGTGGATCGGGTGGCCGACCTCGCCGCGCAGGTTGCGGGCAGCGGCATGGCGGCCGGGACCGGCATCGCCCATACGCGCTGGGCGACGCACGGCGTGCCGGCTACCCACAACGCGCACCCGATGTTCTCGCGCGGCGAAATCGCGCTCGTGCACAACGGCATCATCGAGAATTTCGAGGAGTTGCGCACCGAGCTCAAGGCGCAGGGCTATGTGTTCGAGAGCCAGACCGACACCGAAGTCATCGCCCACCTGATCCACAGCCTGTACAAAGGCGACTTGTTCGAGACGGTGCAGCACGCGGTCCGGCGTCTCGTCGGCGCCTATGCGATCGCGGTGGTCGCGCAAGCCGAGCCCGAGTGCGTGGTCGGCGCCCGCGCCGGGAATCCCATGGTCGTGGGCGTGGCCTCAGACGGCATGTACCTCGCCTCGGATGCGCTTGCGCTGTCGGGCACAACGGACAGAATCGCGTACCTCAAGGAAGGCGACGTGGTTGCGATCGATCGAAAGGGCTTTCGCGTCGTCGACGCGGAGGGCCGGCCGGCGGAGCGCGCGGTGCAGACGGTGCGCACCGACAGCGGCGCGAGCGATCTGGACGGTTACCAGCATTACATGCAGAAGGAGATTTTCGAGCAGCCGCGCGCCGTGGGCGACACGCTCGAGGATCTCGAGGCGCTGTCGCCGGCGCTCTTCGGCGACACGGCGGAGCAGGTCTTCTCGAAGGCGTCGGGCGCCCTGATCCTGGCCTGCGGCACGAGCTACTACGCGGGGCTCACCGCCAAGATCTGGCTGGAGTCCATCGCGGGCTTACGCACCGAGGTCGAAATCGCGAGCGAATACCGCTATCGCGACAGCGTGCCCGATCCGCGCGCGCTGGTGATAGTAATTTCACAGTCGGGCGAGACCGCGGACACGCTCGCGGCATTGCGCCATGCGCGCAGCCTCGGCCACGAGCACGCGCTGGCGGTGTGCAACGTGGCCACCAGCGCGATGATGCGCGAAACCGACTTGTCCTTCCTGACGCGCGCCGGTGTCGAGATCGGTGTCGCATCGACAAAGGCGTTCACCACGCAGCTCGCTTCGCTCTTCGTGCTGACGCTGGTGATGGCCAAGCTGCGCGGGCGCCTGTCGGCGGCCGACGAGGCGGCCCACATGAGCCGGCTTCGCCACCTGCCCAAGGCCCTCGCCGCAGTGCTGGCGCTCGAGCCGCAGCTCATCGCCTGGGCAGAGCGGTTCGCCTCCAAGGAGAACGCGCTGTTCCTGGGCCGCGGGCTGCACTATCCGGTCGCGCTCGAGGGCGCGCTCAAGCTCAAGGAGATTTCGTACATCCACGCCGAAGCGTATCCGGCCGGAGAGCTGAAGCACGGTCCGCTGGCGCTCGTCGACAGCAACATGCCGGTCGTCGTCGTTGCGCCCAACGATGCGCTGATCGAAAAACTCAAGTCGAACCTGCAGGAAGTCCGCGCCCGCGGCGGGCAGTTGTATGTGTTCGCGGACGGCGATTCGCACCTGACTTCCGGCGAAGGCGTTCACGTGATCCGGATGCCGGAGCACTACGGCGCTCTGTCGCCGATCCTGCACGTGCTGCCGCTGCAGTTGCTGGCATATCACACCGCAGTCAAGCGCGGCACCGATGTCGACAAACCGAGGAACCTGGCGAAGAGCGTGACGGTGGAATAACCGCTCTATGGCC
>JANMXB010000018.1:0-3369 GCA_031380765.1 Pseudomonadota bacterium
GTGGAGCACGTGGGCCTGGGTTCCGATTACGACGGCGCGATCGCGGCGCCGTTCGATACCAGCGGCGTCGTGCTGGTAACTGAAGCGCTGCTTAAGCAAGGCTTCAGCGAGAAGGACATTGCCGCAATCATGGGCGGCAACTATTTGCGGCTGCTGGGTCAGACGCTGCCTTGATCCGCACCGTTACCGACGCAGAGCGTGCGGATTACGAGCGCGACGGCGTGGTTTGCCTACGCGGCATCTTCCCGCTCGAGTGGATCATGTTTCTCTCGGGCGCCGTCGAAGAAGCAATGGCCAATCCCGGCCCGCACGCGGAAGAATACGAAGGCAAGGACGGTTCCGGACGCTTCTTCGGCGATCTCGAACTCGCCGAACGCCTGCAGTCATTCCGCCGGTTCGTGCACGAGTCCCCTGCAGCGGAGATCGCCGGCCGCATCATGGGCGCCTCGCGCATCAACTTCCTTTACGACCAGCTGCTCGTGAAGGAACCCGGCACCGCGGCGCGCACTCCCTGGCACCAGGACCAGCCCTACTGGGCCGTGAGCGGCCGCCAGGTCTGCTCGCTCTGGCTGCCGCTCGATCGGGTGCCGGAAAATGTTTCGGTGGAGTATGTCCGCGGCAGCCATCGCTGGCCCGCATACAACCCGGCGCATTTTTCCGACGGCAGCGCCTATGCGGACACCGGCCTGCCGCCACTGCCGGACATCGAAGCCGAACGCTCGAAACACCGCATTGCGGCGTTTGCGATGGAGCCCGGGGACGTGCTCGCCTTCCAGGCGATGGTCGTGCATGGCGCGCCCGGCAACAGCGGGAGTTGCCGCCGGCGCGCCCTGTCCACGCGCTGGACGGGCGACGATGCGCGCTATTGCGTGCGCCGCGGCGAAGTGTCGATCCCCACGGCCGACCCGGGCCTGAAGCACGGCGAGCGCATGGATTGCGAGCGCTTTCCGCTTGTGTGGAAGAAATAAGTCCACTCCAGCATTGACCCGGCATAGCACGATTGGAGGAATTGTCCGCCATTGCACCTGGTGATATAGCCCGAACGCTCTAACATCGACAAGGACGAGTTGAAATTACTCCAGGAAGTGGCCAAGGATTTGTTGGCCTTCGATGACCGGCAATTGTCCGGTGCCCTGTCCGCTGGTGAAATTACGGAGGTACGTGATGACAACAAAAAAACGTAAGAGTCGAATCATCGCTGAGATGCATGAGACCGCCCGCGGATTGCACGGTGCCGGCTTGATCAGCAAGCGCCGAATGGGCGAGTTCGATGCTTTGTGCAACCTCGACGTCGAGGTGATGGCGCCCAAACAGATCAAACTGCTGCGCGAAAGTGCGCACCTCAGCCAGGCAGTTTTTGCGGCCGTTCTCAACACCAGTCTGTCTACCGTTCAGAAGTGGGAAATTGGCGACAAGAAGCCCAGCGGCCCATCGTTGAAATTGCTCTCGCTCATCCAGCGCAAGGGGCTCGAGGCTGTTTTATAGCGTAGCGCAAGGCCCGAGCCGGCTTTAGGGTAGGGAGCCCATTCCCATTGCTGCCACTTTTAGCCTGAAGTCCGCGCCAGGAGCGGCTTGCGGGGCGAATTGCTGCCATTGACGAAGCGCGGACAGCGCGCGGTTTGCGAATATGCCCGCACCCTGTGTACAGTCTCCACCCGCGTCCGACCGGAGACAAAATGAAGCGCAGCGGAACAATCAGCGTGGCGATCCTGGCCTTGATGATCAGCGCCGATGGCCTGGCTCAGGGGCCGTACAAATGCAAGGACGCCGCCGGACGCATCACCTACTCCGGTGCAGAATGCCACCTTATCGGCCTGACTTCCGCCGGCGAAGTCAAGGGGCGGGCCAGCGTAACGCCGGCGCTCAAGTTCCAGCCGCAACCCCCCAAGCCCGCGCCGGAGGCCACTGTCACTCCGCCCGCGCCGGAGGGCGAGAACCCAGCAAAGGAAACGCAGCGCAGGTGCTTCGTCGTGAAATCCGCAAAAGGGTCGAGCACGCGTTGCGACGAGGTCCCCGGCAAGGAGGACTGAAGGCCGGGCTGTCCGCGAATTTTCTAAGTCAAACCCGCGTGCGCAGCCACCCCTGACCAGCGGTTATTCGAACGCCACTACCACCAGCCCTGGCATTCGACCGAAATCGGCGACATTCGCGCTCAGCAGCGCAAATCCGTGCGCGATCGCGGTCGCTCCGATGATCAGGTCGTGCGCGCCAATCGTAAAGTTGCGCGAGAGCGCGCCGAGCAACTGGGCGTGCGTGCGCGCGACTGTCGCGTCGAATGCAAGAATCGGCAGGCGCGCGAGCAGGGCCTCGACGTAGGCCGACCGCCGGGCGCGCCGCGCGGGGGTATTGGCACGATGGACGCCGACCAGAAGTTCGGAGCAGGTAATCGCGCTGATGTAAGCCTCGCCGTGGCTGGCCCAGCGGGTGAAGTCTGTTTCGGCCGCCTGCTTCTCGGCTCGAATCAGTACGTCGGTGTCGAGGATCAGCCCCATTTTCGTATCTGCGGCGGCCTGGCTCTTGCCGCCGTCTTGCTCTGCGCCCGCCACTTGCGCGCCTCGGTGGGGCCGAGATGAGGGAGGCCGGCGAAAAGGCGGTTCAGGTCCGCCAGCGGCAGTCCCGCGGGCATTGCCGCCGGGACCAGTCGCGCGATGACCTTTTTGCCGCGTTCGATCGAAAACGACGCGTCGCGATACTGCACCTGATTGAGCACCTCGGAAAAGCTGCGAGCCGCCTCGGTTGCCGAAATCGTCTTGTCGCGCATCGTCCGGGCCTTTATCAGATAATCTGATTCGAAGTCTACCACTCGTACCGCGCTGCGGCAGAAAGTATTGCGACGCGCAATGAAGCGCTGTTCGAAATTTACGCTTCACGTTTTGAAGCGTAAAAGTGTAAACTACGCTTCATGGACCCTCACCCCTCCCCCACCTGGAACTGGGAATCGGAGCCGAAGCGCTGATCTGGGTGTCCGAGTCCCTCGCCACAGCCGCCATCGAGGGCGGTCGGGCGCGCACTGGCCGATCTCGCGCTGGCGCAGGAACTGCAATCTGATTCGCGCCTGGTCAGCCTTGCCACCGAACTCTCGGCACGGCGCGATGCCTACTACGCCGATCTGCACGCCGCCAGCCGCGCCGATGCCGACAATACACGCTGGCTGATGTGGTTTTGCGGCACGTTCGAGGCCGCCTGCAAGCGCTCGTCAGCGCTGATGCATGCCGCCCTCGACAAAGCGCGTTACTGGGCGCGCCATGCCGGCGCGGGGTGCGACCACAACCAGCGCAAGGTGGTGAACCGGCTTCTCGAGGCCGGGCCGCGCGGCTTTGAAGGCGATCTCACGACAGCCAAATATGTGAGCCTCACAGGCGTGTCGCG
>JANMXB010000026.1:0-7076 GCA_031380765.1 Pseudomonadota bacterium
CCGTCGCAGGCCTTCATGATTTCCTCCAGCGCGGGAATGGCCTCGGCGCGCTCGATCTTGGCGATCAGCAGCGCCTTGCCGCCCGCCGCGCGCATGAGCTCCCTCGCCATGTACATGTCGGCGCCGGTCTTGGGAAACGAGACCGCGAGATAGTCGGCATTGAGTTTTGCCGCGGTCTTGATGTCCTCCATGTCCTTGGCCGTCAACGCCGGTGCGGTCAGCCCGCCGCCCTGCCGGTTGATGCCCTTGTTGTTGGAGAGTACGCCGCCGTGGCGAACGACGGTGTGCACCTCGGTGCCGCGCACTGCGGTCACGTCGAGCACGATCTTGCCGTCATCCAGCAGCAGGACGGCCCCCGCGGACACGTCGCGCGGCAGCTCCTTGTAGTCGAGGCCCGCGCGCTCGGCGTTGCCCATCTCGATTCCGGCGTCGAGCACGAACTTCTGCCCGTTCTCGAGCATGATCCTGCCGTCGACGAACTTCCCCACGCGGATCTTGGGGCCCTGCAGGTCGGCCATGATGCCGACGGTGCGGCCCACGTCCCGCCCGACATCCTTGACGAGCTGGGCGCGCTTGAGGTGGTCCTCGGCCGTGCCGTGGGAGAAGTTGAGCCGCACGACGTCGACGCCGGCGCGGATCATCCTTTCGAGCACTGCCGGGTCGGAGGAAGACGGCCCGAGGGTGGCAACGATCTTGGTACTGCGCAGCATGGGAATCCTTCTCGTTAGCCGCTAACTTTATACCAGAACAAGGTGCCCGGTTCGCCTAGCGGCCCACGGGCGGCGTTCTGCGAAATCCCGGTGCGGACGGGTGCTGCGTGCCGGCAATTTTTCCTACAATGGGATATCCACAGAGGGGCAAACATGACCAGACCCGCGGAAGTGAAAGTGAGGGAAGGCGCCACGCCGGGCACGCGCTTCGATGCCTTCGAGGTGGGTGCCAAAATGCCCGAAGTGAGCTTCACGATCACCCCGGAAATCATCGACGAGTACATTGATGCGGTGGAAGGCGACGAGAGGCTGTATGTCGTCGACGGCCGCAAGGCTGCGCCCCCGGACGTGCTTTGCGTCTACATGACTTCGACGCTCTACCAGAAGTACCCGCCGATGCAGGGCATCATCATGTGCGAGGTCTCCTTCGGTTACCGTCACCCGATCTGGCGGGACGAAAACACCGAGGTGCGCCTGTCCGGCGAAATCACCGAAAAATTCGTCAAGAAAGAGCGCAAGTTCCTCAAATGGAAAGGCCGCTATCGCCGCGCCGACGGCACGCTGCTGGCCGAAGTCGAAAACACTTTCTCGGTCCCGGAGTAAGCGATGACCAAGAACAAAGCCGGAGGCCTTGAGCACAAGGTCCGGATGACGCAGGAGAAGATCGACCGCTATGGCAAGCTCAACGGCGACTGGGACATACTGCACTACGACCATGACTACTGCGTCAAACGCGGATTTCGCGGGACCCTCGCGCACGGCATGCACAACATGGCGCCTGCGGTGGATCTTGCGCTGGAAAAGTACGGCGGGGATTTCTACTATCGCGGCCAGATCTCGGTGCGCTGGACTGGGCCGGTCTGCCCGGGTGACGCCCAGGTCACGGTGCTGGATGCCGAGGACAACGTGGTAGCGCTGGTCGAAAACATCCCCGGCGGCGGCACGGTCATGGTCGGCAAGTCCACTTTGCGCGACGCATAGCGCGCACTGACTATGGCCGCAGTCCAGTACTGGTTCGAGGACTTCACCCCGGGACGGCAGTTTTCGGGGACCGCCCATGCGCTTGACGACGCGGCTTTCAGGCTCTTCGCGCAGATGACCGGCGATGCGCATCCGCTCCACTACGACGCCGAATACGCGAAGAAAACGCCGTTCGGCAAGCCGCTCGCCCATGGCCTGCTGCTGATGTCGATGACGGCGCTCGGCGCTACCCCGCTCTCGCCGCATGTCGAGGATTCCATGGTGGCATTCCTGGAGCAGGGCGGAAAATTCCTGAAACCCGTGCTGGCCGGGGATACGGTCACGCCGGTGCTGGAGGTCGAAGAAACCCGCACCACCGGCAATCCGGCCAACGGAATAGTGCGGTTCGCCGCGCGCCTCTCGAACCAGCACGGCAAAATCGTGCTCGCTGGTTTTCACACCTACCTGATCAGGCGCAAACCCGCATGAAGAAGATCTACGAGGCCGTCCTCCCGCCGGGCGGCTGGAGCGACAAGTTCACCTTCTCGCCGGCGGTGCGGGCAGGAAGCCTGCTCTACATTTCGGGAATGACCGCGGCCGACGAGAAAGGCGTCCTGATCGGACCAGGGGACATCGTTCGCCAGACCGAATACATCTTCGAGAAGATGGGCCGCATTCTCGCCGCGGCCGGCGCGGATTTCTCCACCGTCGTCGAGACTACCGACTATTACCTCACTCTCGAGGGGTACGCGCAGACCGCCCCGGTGCGCAGGAAAGTCTTCGGCGGTCCGCCCTACCCGGCGGCCACCGGCGTGCAGGTGGCGGGCCTGATCCGGCCCGGCGCCCTGATTGAGATCAAGGCGCTGGCGGTGCTCGAATGACCGCTGTCTACCGTGATTTTTCGCAAGCCGGGCTCGACGCCGCCTACAACAATCGCGCAGTCGCCCCGAGACTCGCGCAGACAAAGGCCGAATGGGACCGGCGCAGCCTCGCGATGTATGCCAGCGCGACCGTGGACCGGGATCTTGCCTACGGCAGCGGCGAGCGCCAGCGCCTCGATTTTTTTCACGCGCACTCCAAGGGACGTCCTACCCTGGCGTACATTCACGGCGGCTATTGGCAGCTGAACGAAAAGGAGCCGAACGCTTTTATTGCTGCGGGTCCGCTCGCCCACGATTTCAACGTGGCGCTGATCGAGTACACGCTTGCGCCCGCTGCCACCATGAGCCGGATCGTCGCCGAAATCCGGGCTGCGATTGCGTGGCTGGTTGCGCGCCTGCAGCCCGGGCTGAACGCAGGCAAACGCCTCGTCGTGGCGGGCCACTCGGCCGGCGGTCACCTTACGGCCATGGCGACGGGACTCCCGGGCGTAACCGCTGCGCTGCCCATCAGTGGACTTTTCGATCTGGAACCAATCCGGCTTTCCTATCTGAACGCACCACTGGCAATGGATTTTAAAGAAGCTAGCGCTAACTCTCCTGTGCGCCTGGCGTTGCCCTCCGTACCCATGACAGTCGCATTCGGAGACGCCGAGCTTCCCGAACTCGTGCGCCAATCGAGGGAATACGCCGCAGCCCTGAAGGCAGCCGGCCGCCCGGTCCGCGAACTGGCGCTGCACGGCGAAGACCACTTTTCGATTCTCGAGCAGATGGCCCGGGCCGACGGGGCTTTGGCCTTGGAACTGGCGCGGCTGGCCGAGGTTTAGGCCGGGGCGCGGTGTCGGGAATATACCGTTCCGCATATACATATTGCCCGGATCGCCGCTCCGGGAGCCAATCTGCGCAAATAAATCCCGGGAATTAGCCCGTCCGGAGTACCCGCTTCCCCAAAACTCGGCTATATTTCCTGTCGGCGCGCGGGCCGCGCCCAACCGGAGGGGGAGGACACCGTGCTTGCCACGCAGATACGCCAGAAAGACGGCATTTTTTACTTCGCCAGCGTCCCGGCGAAGGAGCTGCTGGGCAAGGTGCGGTTTATCAGCCGCTTCTACGGGGAGGGCGAGGAAATCGCGCCGGTCAAGATCTCGCAGGACGATGAAATCGCCCAGTTCATCGCCAAGATCGAGCGCACCGACAAGGCCTTCCAGCGCACGCTTTCGAAAGCCAAGGTCAAGCAACTCAAGAACTTCTACGAGACGGCGATCACCCAGCCGCCGATTCCCGGCACGGTCCTCCTGTTCACTTCGGAAAAGCTCGGTTTCCGCACTGCGGGAGTCGAGAGCGTCGGCCACCTGTCCGAGCCCCAGCAGAAATTCCTGATCGTCGACGGACAGCATCGCCTTGCCGCGCTGCGCTTCCACCTGGACGACCGGCCCGACGAAGCCGCCGCAATCAACGTCCCCTGCATGATTTTCGACGGACGCAGCGAAGACTTCGCCACCGAAATGTTCGTGATCATCAACTCGACGCCGACCCGCATCAACAAGAGCCACCTGGTCGACCTCTACGAACGCGTGTCCTGGGCCGAGCCGCACCGCAAATTCGCCTCCCGCATGGTCGGGGCGTTGTACAGCGAGGGCGACAGCCCCCTGCGCTACCGGATCAACCGCCTCGGCGGGCGCAGCCAGAAGGACAAGTGGATCCTGCAGGCGGAGCTGTTCAACGAATTGCAGCGCTGGACCAACCGCGAATGGCGCAAGATCCAGGTCGCCGGCGGCAGCGCCAAGGAAGCCGGCAGGTACTACGGGATGCTGCGCGACTTTCTCAAGGCGGCCGAGCGGGTCTGGGACGACGCCTGGGGCCACGAAAGCTACATGGTTACCCGACCGGTGACGATCAAGGCGATGATCCGCGTCTGCGCCGACCTCACCTATCTGGATGCCGAACCGGTGGAGGGAAGGGTCAACCGCTGGGAAAAACGCCTGTCACCCTGGCGGGACCAGATCAAGGCGTTCCGGGCCGAAGGCTTCTACGAGCGCTTCCCCGCCAAGGGCGAAGTCGAGCGCGTAAGCCGGGTCCACAAGGAGCTGGCGCGCATTGCGGGGATCGAGGTCCGGGCGGCGAAAGCGGGGTAGCCTCCGTCAAGGCGTGAGCACGATTTCGCGGGCCGCGCCGCGCACGTCCATCTCGTATTCGAGGCCCACCACCGGCGGACGGCAGTAAGTCCAGGTCAGGCCTCCAGGGGCCGCCCCCTGCTTGAAAACTTCATCGCCGACCACGGCGCCGATGTCCTGCACGGTGTAAGCCTGCGTGTGCAACGCGTCTTTCCATTCGAAACCGAGGGCTCTTACGCGCCCGGCCATCAGTGCCACGGTGAAGCGCACTTTCTCTCGCATGGCTTCCCTGGAGGTTTCGCCAAAGCGAACGATCCGCGCTTGCAACGGCCCCTCGCCTACTTCGACGGCGTCCGCGCCTCCGGCGATGATGAAGCTGCCGCGTTTTGAGCGGGCAGGCACTGTGTAGGAAAACGCATAAAGGCAGGGCGAGGCCGGCTTGTCGTACTCCGGGCAGACATTGGTACGGGCCACCGGATTCACCTCGTCCTTGTAGATTCCCCAGCGCTCGAGGGTCTGAACGTAGTGGCGGTTGAAATCGATGAAGCCTTGCTCGGTAAAAGGCGCCGGCGAGCGTAGTTCACACGCGGCAAAAGCAGTGCTCGGACGGCCGATTGACTTGAGGTGCGCTTCGACCGCCTTGAATCCTTCGGCAATCGGCGCCGGCTGCGCAAGCCGGGCGCGTTCGATTTCGAAGCCCGGCTCCGCGGCAACGCCGCCGGAATACTGGAAAACCGCGTTGATGTATCGGTAACCACCGGGAGCGAACACGACGACTTTATCCATCTCGAAATCTCCTCGAAAAAAGTGCTGAATGCGCCGGCGCTACAAGGCGCCCAGATAGGCTTCCCGAATAGCCGGGTCGTTCGCAAGTGCGCTCGCTTCGCCGGAGCTCACGATGCGCCCGGTGTCCATCACGAAAGCATGGTTTGCCAGGTCAAGCGCGATGGCCACGTCCTGTTCCACGACAAGGAGTGTAAGTCCGGCTCGATTCAAGGCGCGCAGCGTATCGCATAGCTGATCGACGACCGCCGGCGCAAGGCCCAGCGAAAGCTCATCGATCAGCAGCAACTTCGGCGCGCTCATGAGTCCGCGCGCAATGGCGCACATCTGCTGCTCCCCCCCGGAGAGCGTGCCGGCCTGCTGGTGCTGGCGATTGCGCAGTATCGGAAACAGGACGTACATGCGCTCCAGGTCACGCGCGACCGCGTCATCCCGGCGCAGGTATGCGCCCATCAACAGGTTGTCGCGAACGCTCATCGCCGAGAACAGCCGGCGGCCCTCCGGGACCTGCGCCATGCCGGCGCCCAGCGTTTGTTCGGGCTGCGCTCTGCCAAGCTCTCGGCCATCGAACCGGATCGACCCGGCAGTGGCGGGCAGCAGCCCCGAGATGGTGCGCATGAGGGTGGTTTTTCCGGCGCCGTTCGAACCCACGAGGCAGACTATTTCGCCTCGCACGACTTCGAGATCGACGCCCCACAGCACAGGTACGTCGCCGTACGCGGCGCGCACATCCGAAACCTTGAGCAGGACTTCAGCCATGGAGTCCTTCAGGCGCGGACGGCGCAACTGCGCCGTAGCGGCGGCCGAGATAGGCCTGGATTACCCGCGGGTCCTTGACGATGCTTGCCGGGTCGCCAGTCGCGATCAGTTCGCCGTGATGCAAAACGACGATGCGTGTGCAGAGTGTGAGCACCACCTTCATCAGGTGCTCGATGATGAGCACCGTTATGCCCTGCGCCGCGATCGCGCGAATCAGGTGCAGCGCATGGTCCACTTCGGTGGCATTCAGGCCGGCGTTCACCTCGTCGAGCAGCAGCACCTTTGGACGCATCGCCAGGCCCTTGGCGAGCTCGAGCCGCTTGCGCATGGCGAGTGTGAGCGAGGCGGCGCGCTTTCCCGCGATCTGCGCCAGGCCGACAAAGCGAAGGTGCTCGAGCGCCTGCGCGTTGGCTTCGGTACCGTAGCGAGCCGCCCCGGCGAACATCGCCGCCGCGGCGACATTTTCGGCCACGGTCATTTCCGGAAACGGCTGCACGATCTGGAAGGTGCGCGCGATACCGCGCCGCGCGACCTGGAAGGGCTGCAAGTGGGTAATGTCCTCGCCGCAAAAACGCACCGAACCGGCGCTGGCGCGATGCACGCCGGTGATGACGTTGACCAGGGTGGTCTTGCCGGCGCCGTTGGGCCCGATCAGGCCGATCACCTCGCCGGGCTCGACCGTCAGATCGACATTGGAAACGGCGCGCAGGCCCCCGAACCTGCGCGTGAGGCCCGACAGTTCGAGCAGTGCCGGTGCTGCCGTGCTCATGAGCCCTTCCTCATCCAGGGAAGCCGCTGGGATAGTGAGAGCAACCCTTTAGGCAGGAACATGACCAGAAGCACGATCAACAGGCCGAGCACGCCGGTGTGCA
>JANMXB010000047.1:0-6370 GCA_031380765.1 Pseudomonadota bacterium
CCACCGCCGCGACGAGGTACACCCGGGGCCCCTCCGGTGGGGATGTGACATTAGACCTGTCCGCCGCTTCGACCATCGTGCAATTATAGGCAGCATGACGCCCCACTTCGCCGGGAAAAGCTTCCCCCGCTCGTTCCTCAAGCTGCTGATCGCCGGCTTCCTGCTGGTCGGCCTGCCGCTGGCGATCGCGCTGATGTACTCCGCGTGGAACACCGAGCGCCTGGCCGGGCAGGCCCAGAACGCGGTGTTCAACGCCGCGCAGGCCGCGCGCGCCAGCCGGTCGCTCGTAAACCGCATCAACTCGATCGAGCGCATTGCGCAGCAGTACATCGTGCTCGCCGATCCCGAGTTGATCGCCGACTACGCGCGCGTGAGGAAGAGCTTCAAGGTCGTGTCGGAAGAATTGTCGCTCCTGCCGCTGGACACGGAGCAGCTGGCCGCGCTCAACCGCACGATCGAGCAGGAGCAGGCGCTGCGCGACCTGCTGGCCGCCGCGCCGCCGGGCAAGCTCGACGCAAGGCTGGTGGCCAAGCGCGCCGGCGACCTGGCCGAAAGCGCTTACGAGGTGCTCGCGATCAGCTACGTCATCGCCGACCGGGAGGTCGAGCGCCTGCGGATCGCGGCCGAGGGCGTGCGCGAGCGCATGACACTGCTCCTCATGGTGAGTGCGGCGCTTGCCATGACCATCGCCCTGATCCTCACCCGCATCATCGCGCGCCCGATCCGCGAGCTGGATGCAGCGATCCGCCAGCTTGGCAGTGCGGATTTTTCGCGCCCGATCCGCGTGACCGGGCCGGACGACCTGCAGGACCTGGGCGAGCGCCTGGACTGGCTGCGGCGGCGCCTCACCGAGCTCGAGGCGCAGAAGAACCGGTTCCTGCGCCACATTTCGCATGAGCTGAAGACGCCGCTGACGGCGCTCAGGGAAGGCGCCGAGCTGCTGCACGACGGGGTCGGGGGCGCGCTTACGCCCCAGCAGAGCAGGGTCGTGGAGATCATGCGCGAGAACAGCATCAAGCTGCAGCGCATGATCGAGGACCTGCTCGACTACCAGCGCGCGCTGCACGCGGCGGCAACGCTCGAGCGCCAGCCGGTGGCGCTGCAGGATCTGCTGCGCGAGGTCGCCGACGCCCATATGCTCGAGGCGCAAGCCAAGCGCCAGACCGTCGCGCTCGACGTCGCGCCCGCGAGCATCGAGGCCGACGCAGAGAAGCTGCGCACGGTTTTCGACAACCTGGTGGGCAATGCGCTCAAGTTCACGCCCGAAGGCGGCAGGATCTCGCTCGTGCTTACAGAGGACGCCCAGTCGGTCAGCGTCGCGGTGATCGACTCCGGTCCCGGCGTACCTGCGGATGAGCGCCGCTCGATCTTCGATACGTTCTTTCGCGGCCGCGCGCAGGGCACCGGCCGCGTCGAGGGCAGCGGCCTGGGTCTCGCGATCGCGCGCGAGTTCGTGCAGGCGCATGGTGGCACCATAGGCGTAGCGTCGGACGCCAGCGGCTCGCGCTTCAGCGTCGTCCTGCCCCGCCACGCGGGAGGGGCCGCATGAACGCGCGCATAGCCGGCGTGATCGCGGTCGCGCTTTTGTGCGGTTGCGCGACCGCACCGGAGCCGGCAGCCACTGGCGGCGCGACGGTGCCGCAGTTGGAAGCCGCGGCGCAAACACGCACCGGCGAGCTGATTGCCTATTTCACCTCGGTCGCCAAGGCCGCTCCGCCAACGCAGAAAAAGGAGCTTGCGCAGTCGGCGGCGGCCTTCGGACGCTCGCCCACCCCCTACACACGGCTCAGGCTCGGCGGCCTGTACGCGCAACCCGCCCCTGTCCTGCGCGATGACGCGCGCGCCCTGGCGCTGCTTGAGCCGCTGGCGATGGCCAATGCCCAGCCGGAGCGCTCCGTTGCGGACCTTGCCTCCCTTCTCTATGCGCAGGTGGCCGAACGGCAGCGGAATGCGCGGGACGACGCGAGAAAGCAGGAAGACCTGCGCGAGCGCATCGAGGCGATGCGCTCGATCGAGCGCGCGATCATGCAGCGCGAAGAGCGCCAGCGCGGCCGATGAACCGCGCGGTAACCCTCACATGACCAGCGAAGCCGCCCGCATCCTGCTCGTCGACGACGACGCCGACCTCCTGCAGCTCATCGCCATGCGACTCACGGCCGCCGGATACGCGGTGACCGCGGTCGAGTCGGGTGAAGCCGCGCTTGCAAGCTTCGCCGTCACGAGGCCGGCCGCAATCGTCACGGACCTGCGCATGCGCGGCATGGACGGCATGGCGCTCTTCGATGCGATTCACCGGCAGGCGCCCTCGCTTCCGGTCGTGATCCTCACCGCGCATGGCACGATTCCGGAAGCGGTGGCCGCAACCCGGCGCGGCGTGTTCAGCTTCCTCACCAAACCCTTCGACAGCAAGGTCCTCACCGACACGGTTGCCGATGCATTGCGCCTCGCGCCGGGCGAAGCGGGCGAGGCGGGCGACTGGCGCGCCGAGATCGTCACGCGCTCGGCCGCCATCAAGCATCTGCTCTCTCAGGCGCACCTCGTGGCCCAGTCCGACGCGAGCGTGTGCATTTTCGGGCCGAGCGGCACGGGCAAGGAACTGATCGCGCGCGCGCTGCATCGCGCAAGCCGCCGCCGGGAAAAGCCTTTCGTGGCGGTGAATTGCGGCGCGATTCCGGAGGGATTGCTCGAGACCGAGCTCTTCGGCCATAAGAAGGGCTCGTTCACCGGCGCCACGCAGGACCGGCGCGGCCTCTTCCAGGCGGCCGAGGGCGGCACGTTATTTCTGGATGAGGTGGGCGACATGCCGCCGGCGCTGCAGGTCAAGCTGCTGCGCGCCCTCGAAGACCGGATGGTCCGCGCGGTCGGCGCGACCGAGGCGGTCGCGGTCGACGTGCGCATCGTGTCGGCCACCCACAGGAAACTCGAAGAGCGGATCGCCTCGGGCGAGTTTCGCGAGGACCTCTACTACCGCCTGAACGTGGTCAAGCTCGTCGTGCCGGCCCTTGCCGAGCGCCGCGAGGACATTCCGCTGCTCGCCGGGCACTTCCTCAAGCGCCTGGCCGAGCGCTACAAGAAGCGGGCGCGCGCGTTTTCTCCCGAAGCCCTCGAGCTGCTGATTGCGGCGCCGTGGCCGGGCAACGTGCGCCAGCTTCTGAACGTCGTCGAGCAGTCGGTGGCGCTGGCCACCACCGAAGTCGTGCCGGCCTCGCTCGTGCGGCAGGCCATCGACCACGCCGAAAGCTCGCTCACGCCGCTGGACGAAGCGCGCCGCGCGTTCGAGCGGGACTATCTAGTCCAGCTGCTCAAGCTGACCGCCGGAAACGTTTCGCAGGCCGCCAAGCTCGCCGGCCGCAACCGCACGGAGTTCTACCGGCTGCTCGAGCGCCACTCGCTCGAGCCGGCGCAATTCAAGGCTGCGGGGAGTTAGGGGCGAAGGCCACACCGCGCCGAGACAGTTTTCGTCTCCTCTGCCGCTTTTGAATTCCCATCTCTCGCTAATTTGTGAGGTTTCTTCGTTTGCGCGAATGCGCAAACGATCAAGCCTCACAAATTAGCGAGACTTGTTTTCTGCTGATACGGGCAGAGCGGGTTAGAAATCCTGTCGTCCCCCAACGACACAAAAACTCTCATTGCTTCAATGCGCTTGCCTGCAACGGCCGGAAAACTGTCGTGCCCAGGCGACATTTCACACTCTCTGACAGTCCTGGAATTAATTCACGAACCGGTCCCAAGTCATTGGGTGCGCGGCAATTTCCTCTCCTGGCACGCGGCTTGCACAGGAGGGAGCGTCGAGTCAGAACAAAAAGCCAGCGCATGAACAAACACAGCCATGTGAGCTTCGCCGGTCCTTCATTCGAGGTCCAGCGGACCCCAACGCACCGGGAGCACTTCCTCGCCGAAATGGCACGCACGGTGCCCTGGTCGCGGCTGCGCGCTCTTGTAGAGCCGGTATACACGGATCCGAATATCGGCAGGGCCAGGCCGCTCGAGCTCGATCGCATGCTGCGGATCTATTTTCTGCAGCGCTGGTTTCGCCTTACCGACGCGGCGGTGCGTGAAGCACTGTGCGACTCCGCCGCCATGCACTCGTTCGTGAACGTCGGCCCGGGTCCGGAAAGCCCACCCGATGAAGCGGCCATCGGCAAGTTCCGCTGCCTGCTGCGGGAATACGGCCTGGCGGACGTGATCGGCCTTGCTGCGGATCGTCATCTGCGCGCGCTCGGGTTCGCCATCGCGCCGGGCGCGATTGTCGACGCCAGAATGATAAGGACATCGAACGCGCATGTGCAAACGCCGTTCGCACGGATTATCGACACAGCCGGCGCATCTGCCGCTTAAAGGGAGGTTGCATGCAAACGATCAGGCAGTACAAGCACGACTCGGGCAGTTTCATTCAGACGCTGTGGGGTTTCCTCCTCGTCATCATGGTGGTCTTCGGAATCTGCGGGACGATCTACAAGCTGCTTGCGCCGAGCGGCTGGATCGCAGGCCTCATGGGCCGCGGATTCTCGGGCGGCGTCGCGGCCATCGGATTGATGATCGTGTTCGGCGTCATCGGATGGATCGCGCGCAGCTGGACCACGAATCGCGAGCAGGCGGCGACCGCGACCCTGGTGGTCTACGTGTTCGCTGCGGCCGGCGTTCTGTACTCGTTCCAGCTCTGGTCGAAAGGAGCGTTCTAGCGAAAAGGTTCAGGCACAAAACACGGGAAAGCCCCCAGAGGCCCCCGGTCTGATTCTCCCCAGGGCTCGCCGTCCCCCCCCGAAGGCGGGCCCGTTTTTTTTGCGCAAATAAAAAGGCGGGCTGTCCAGGCCCGCCTCTGCGAAAACCCCCGCTACATCCGGCGGGCGCCTGCACCTCCGCCGCCTGCAGCGCCCGCGCCGGGCTGCGCGGCCGTCGCGGGATCCATGCTTGCACGCGGGGCTACATACGTGGTTCTGTCGGCATAGGGCCGCTCGAAGCCCATTCCAGCGCAAGCCGAAAGGCTGAGGACGGCTGCGGCGAGGGCGGTAACTTTTAGAAGATTCATCTCGGTATTCCTCGTGAGAAAGGCGGATTCCCTGCAGGAACACTCTAGGCGCTGCACTGGGCCCGCGCTGTAGGCTAAGCGCAGCACGGTGTGTCGCTGCTTCGCCTACAGCCGCCTCAGGAAGGCCGCGAGATTTCGGCCAGCGCTTCGGCTGCCGGCGCGATGTCCGAGCTGTCGATCGCAAAATCGCCCAGCGCGACGATACCAACGAGCCGCTTGTCGCCGTCCACCACGGGCAACCGCCGGACCTGGTGCTCGCTCATGATCCTCGCCGCGTCCTCGACCGAGTCGCTGTCATAGGCCCACACGATCCCGTCGGACATGACGTCCCGCACCCGCGTGGTCGAGTCCTTGCCTTCGGCGATGGCGCGGATCGCAATGTCGCGATCGGAGATCGCGCCGATCATCCGGTCGTCCTCGCCCACCGGCAGCATGCCGAAATCCCCGCCGCGCATCTGCTGCGCGGCCTCCCGGATGGTGGCCTCGGGACTGATGATCTGCACGTTGCGGGTCATTACTTCGCTCAATTTCTGCATGGTTTCGCTCCACTGTGGGTTTGGTTTAAATCGAAGGATCACGCGCGGTCGCGCAGTTCCCGCAAGGAACGGCTAGTGTCGGCGGTCGCGCGATGCCTGTATGTGCGGCTACTCACATAGACCGCGGATGCCTACACCGCGATGGGCGCCCTGATCGCGGGATGCGGATCGTAGCCTTCGAGGGTGAAATCCTCGAAGCGGAAAGCGAAAATATCCTTGACTGCGGGATTGAGCCGCATGCGCGGGAAGGGCCTCTCCCCGCGCGCGAGCTGCAGCCGGGCCTGTTCGAGATGGTTGAGGTACAGGTGGGCATCGCCGAGCGTCAACACGAATTCCCCCGGCGCATGCCCGGTCACCTGCGCCATCATCAGTGTGAGCAGGGCATAAGACGCAATGTTGAAAGGCACGCCGAGGAAAAGGTCCGCGCTTCGCTGGTACATCTGGCAGGAAAGCCGGCCGTCCGCCACGTAGAACTGGAACAGCGCGTGGCAAGGCGGCAGCGCCATGCGATCGACGTCGGCCGGATTCCACGCAGTCACGACGTGGCGCCGCGAATCGGGTTTCTTCGTGATCGACTCGACGACCTGGGCGATCTGGTCGATCTCGCGCCCTTCGGGCGAGCGCCAATGGCGCCACTGGTAGCCGTACACGGGCCCCAGATTGCCGTTTTCGTCCGCCCACTCGTCCCAGATCGAGACGCCGCGCTCCTGCAGCCAGCGTACGTTGGTATCGCCGGCGAGGAACCACAGGAGTTCATAGAGGATGGACTTGAGATGCAGCTTCTTGGTCGTGAGCAGCGGAAAGC
>JANMXB010000060.1:0-8171 GCA_031380765.1 Pseudomonadota bacterium
GTCAGCGCGCCGATCAGCGACCGGCTGCCCAGGCAGCCGAGGAAGCGCGATTCTTCGTCCTGAAACGAAACCGCATCGACCGGGAAAGCGCGGGTTGCCTCATCGGCGCCGAGCGCGCGCACGACTTCCAGCGCGTAGATCACGCCCAGCGCCCCGTCGAGCCAGCCGCCGGTGGGCTGGGTGTCGGAGTGGGACCCGATCAGCAGTGCCTTGCCGCGATGAGGCGAGCGGCCGAGCACATTGCCGACGCCGTCGATGCCCGCTTGCAGCCCGGCCTCGCCGAAGCGTTGCGCAAGCCAGCGCCGGGCCTCCATGTCCGCGGCGCTGAAAGCGGGCCGCACCACGCCACGTCCGTGCGCGCCTATCCCGCGCAGGGTGCGCAGGTCGGCGAGGAGGCGGTCGGGGTCGATTGCCGGCATCTGGAGGCCGAATCCTACACCGGAAACGCATCGCCTGGCGGTGGCACGCGTGGCGCATCGCACCCAAGGGCAACATCGATCGGGCGCGAAAAAGTTGCTGTTTTTTCTGTAAAAGCCTAGTCTCCAAGCGCTTTCTGGGTCAACTCTGTTGCGCGAACACACAACAACCCGCCGGAGACGCCATGCCTGTCGCCTCACCAAGCAAGAAGCTGCGCAACGCGCTGCGTGCGCGCATGTTGAAACGCATCGACGAGCTGGGACTTGCCCAAAAGGACGCCGCCGAAGCCATGGGTTTTGACCGCCAACAGATGTGGCGCTTCACCGCCGGCGAAGACGTGTATTCGTTCGACCGCCTCGTGGAAGCGGCGGCCGGGCTTGGATTGGAGGTGCGGGTCACGGCGGTGCGGCCATGGGGCAGGTCTTGAAGGGGTCGCCCCGCGGCTTCACGCTGATCGAGATGGCGGTCGTGGTCGGGATCATCGCGATCCTCGCCATGATGTCGCTGCCGCTCTACATCGAGAGGAACGTGCAGCAGCAGGTCAAGGAAGGCGTCGCGTTCGCGGAATTCATGCAGCGCGGGGTCTCCATTGCCTACGCGCTCACCGGCGTGCTGCCCAAGGACAATGCCGGGGCCGGCCTCCCCGCGCCCGACAAGATCATTGGAAGCTACGTGACTTCGGGGACCGTTGCCGACGGCGTGATTACCCTGGTCTTCGGCAATCTCGCGGTCAGCAACATCAAAGGCAAGAAAGTCACGCTGCGTCCGGGGTACGTGCCGGATGCGCCTCAGGTGCCGATTTCGTGGATCTGCGGGCCGGGGAGAATTCCCGCCGGGCTGACCGTGGCAGGCAATGACGCCACGGACATTCCAACGCAGTGGCTGCCGGCCGCGTGCCGGCCTTAGGCCGAATTCTTCAAGCCGAGCCCGTGTCTATGTGGCGTCTATTGGAACAGCAGATACGGGAGTTGCTCGACGTAATCGCCATAGCGCATGCCGTCGTCGCGCAGGACGTTTCAGTAGTTCCAGAGCTTCTGGACGAAGGATGCCGAAGTCGTCGTTGGTGGCACAGGACTCCCCCGAGCGGGGAATCATACCCGGCGCAGCGACTCGATCATCTTCCATCCCACCTGCCCAGGCAGACGCGCCTCCCAGAACCGCCAGCCATTGACGTTGCTTTTCGTTATGGCCATGGCCGCCGACGACGGCGTGTCGTAGCGCTTGCCTTCGACAACAATTGCGCCGGCTTCCACGCGCGCGAGATGGGTCTGCCCTTTGTAGTTCGCCCGGAACTCGGTGCTCGCAGGAAACCGCACACCTTTAGCGACCCAATCCCCCTGTCCAGGCGTCGTCAGTTTTAGGGAGGAGCCTTTCTTGGCAGGTAATCCGAAAACTTCGCGCAGGACGTCATTCTCGGTGGTCTCCTCCGAGGGGCGCCGGAGCGTGATCGCCTTGAACACGTCGAAGTCGATTTCGATCGCAGGCATCGTTTGTCCTAAGAGTCTTAAAGTCTCTAATATAAGCCTAGAAATTCCGAGAGTAAAGACTTGGCCTCTTGCACGTTCGCCGATTTAACTCTAATATTGTGTATATCTAACATTAAGAAGCTCCAATGCGACTCCAGGATCTCGGCCATGAAGTCCGCAAGGCGCGCCTGGCCAAAGGTCGGACGCAGGCCGAGCTCGCGCACGCGGCAGGCCTCTCTCGCGAAACCCTCAACCTGCTGGAGAGCGGACTTGTGCGCGACCTGGGCATCCGCAAAGTGCTCACTGTGCTCGAGTACCTCGGGCTCGAAATGACTTTCCAGCCGCGCGCCGGTCTTGGCCGCCCGGACTACATCCGCATGGCGTGCACGAGCGCGAACGTGGGCTTCAAGACCGCACTCACCGAAGACCAGCTGATCCATGCGCTGGTCACTGGCAAGGTGCCCGCGCAACGCAGCGCGCATCTGCGCACCCTGTTCGACGAAGCGCCGGCGGCGCTGATGGCGGGACTTGTCGAAGAGGCCGCGCGTTGGACCAGGCCGGGCAAGCTCGAGAAAAACCTTCACGCGCTGGCGCAAACGCTGAGCGCTTCCAGAAAGGTCGAAGAATGGCTGGCCCGCGCCTGAACACCTGGAAGACGCTCCTTGCGCGCGCACTCGAACTGATCGATTCGGTCGGCGCGGCCGGGGTCAGGCTCGAGGACTGGAGCTTTGGCGGGGGCACGGTGCTCATGCTTCGTCACGGACATCGCTTGAGCAAGGATATCGACATCTTCATTTCCGACCCGCAGTACCTTGCCTACCTGAGCCCGCGCGTAAACGTGACCGCGGAGTCGATGACGCGCAACTTCGTCGAACTGGGCAACTACCTTAAGCTGCAATTCGACGAAGGAGAGATCGATTTCGTCGCATCCGCGCCGCTGACGGAAAATCCAACGAGAATCGAACGTATGCTCGATCGGGACGTGAAGGTCGAGACATCGACCGAAATCGTCGCCAAGAAGGTTTGGCATCGCGGCGACAGCTTCAACGCCCGCGACATCTTCGACCTCGCGATGGTGATCGAACGCGAACCCGCTGCTCTGACACCGCTGCAACCTGTGTTGCGCGATCGCCGCGCGACGCTGCTCGCGAGAATCGCGGCTGCCGATGCGCAATTGCGGAATACGTTCGCCGGACTGGAGGTCCTGGACTACAAGCGCTCGTACGACGAGTGCATCGAGATCGTGACAAAGGAACTGTCTAAACTTTAACTTCTATTTACTTTATACCGCTACAGTAGTGTCTATTAAGACAATTACGTTGTGTAATAATACAACATATACTACCCCGCCAATCCCGGAAACAACCCCTTCATCCCTTCCGCCATCGTCTGGATCGCGATCGCTGCGAGCAGCAGCCCGAGCAGGCGCGTCGCGATGTTCAACCCGGTCTGCCCGATCTTCGGTGCGATCACGTGCGCAAGGCGCAGCACCACCCACAGCAAAGCGCACACCAGGACGAGGCAGCCTGTGATCAGCAGACGGTGCACAATCCCGCCGGCCTCCGACGCGATGATCGTCGTGCTGATCGCGCCCGGACCTGCCAGCAACGGCACGGCCAGCGGTACGATTCCCGATAACGCCCCTTGCTCGAGTTCCTCGGCCTCCGCACTTGATTGCCGCACCCCGCCGGCCTGGGCGTTCAACATGGCCAACGCCATGAGGAGCAGGACCAGACCGCCGCCCACACGAAATGCCGGCAGGCTCGTACCCATCAGCGTAAGCAGTTCCTCGCCCGCGAAGGCGGCGCCAACGAGCACCGCGAGCACGGTGAGCGTGACCACACGCGCAAGCCTCCGGCGGTGATCGTCGCTGCGCCCCAGCGTCGCGCTCACGTAGATCGGCACGGCGAGGAAAGGATCGAGCACTGCAATCAGCGTAATAACGAAGCGGACGTAATCGCGCAGCTCGGCGAGCTCATTCATGGCGGGCATTCTGGCACAGGCATTGCATTGGATTACACTCGCAAAAATCGTACGAGAGATACCACATGGCACTGATTCGAACTCTCTTGGGCCTTGCACTTTCGGCCGCTGCGCTTACAGCCTCTGCGCAGTACCCGTCGAAGCCGATCAAAATACTCATCGGCTTTCCGCCCGGCTCAGGCGGCGAGACCCAGGTGCGCCTCGTCGGCCAGAAGCTCACCGAGGCGTGGGGCCAGCCGATCATCGTTGACGCCCGCCCCGGCGCGAGCGGCAACATCGCGGCCGAACTGCTGGTGAAATCCCCACCCGATGGTTACACGCTGCAATATTTTCCCGCGGCGCTCGCGATCAACCCGAGCCTCTTCCCCAAGGTGCCCTACGACCTGGCAAAGGACTTCACGCCGGTCGCGCTGCTTGGAACATTCCCGCTCGTGCTGGTGGAAAACCCCGCGGTCCCGGCAAAAAATGTCGCCGAGCTGATTGCGCTGGCGAAAGCGAAACCCGGGTCGATCAACTTCGCGTCGATCGGCAATGCGAGCCCGCCACACCTCGCGGGAGAACTGTTCAACCAGATCGCCGGCGTAACTTTGGTGCACGTGCCCTACAAAGGCTCGGCACCGGCGCAGACCGATCTCATCGGCGGGCAGGTGCAGGTGATGTTCGATACTGCGGTTTCGGCGATTCCGCATGTGAAGGCGGGCCGCACCCGCGCGCTCGCAGTGACGACGAGAAACCGCTCGCGTCTGCTGCCCGAGCTGCCCTCGCTCGACGAGGCCGGCCTCAAGGGCTATGACCTTTACGGCTGGGGCGGGATCGTCGGACCGGCGGGCATGTCAGCGGAGGTCACGGCGAAGCTCCATGCCGAGATCACCAAGGCGCTGCGGCAGCCGGATGTCGCGGAAAAGCTCGCCACGCTGGGGTCCGAGCCCGGCGGCATGACGCCGCTGGAGTTTGGCCGTTTCATCCTGGACGAGGCGGCGAAGTGGAAGAAGCTCGTCCTGTCGACGGGCGCGAAACTAGACTAGGAATTCGTCCAGGTCGTTGGCGAACTGCGCGGGTCCCGGGTAGTCGCGGGCGATGTCGGCGCGCATTTCTTCGATGAGCGCGGGCGTGGTTTGGCGGAAGTGCGTGAGCACCAATCGTTTGGCTCCGGCTTGCGCGGCGATCTTGCCTGCGGTATCCGAGCACGCCAGCGTGTACTTCCCGACGCCCTTGAAATGCGGGCTCGTCATCTCGGATCCGGCCATATAGCAGCATTGCAGGTGCAGGTCCGCGCCCGAAGCGATTCCTATAAGCGGCTCGGACATCACTGCATCGCCGCTGAAACTGAAAACCTTGCCTTCGGCCTCCACTCGATACGCCAGACACGTCCAGCGCGCGAGGAAGGCCTTGCCGAACGGCAGTCCATGGCCATGGTCCATTTCCGCGCAACTCACCTTCCAGCCCTCGCCCTCTGCGACCGCTCCCGCGCGCACCTCGGTCACCTGCGCGCCGATGAACGGGCCAAAGGCGGTTTCGCCCTCGGTGCGAAACGCGATGTCACGGTCGTAGACCGATCTCATCAGCACCTCGACGATCCCCGCGGTGCCGGGTGGCCCGAACACGCGCAAAGGCTTCCTGCGTCCGGCCAGCCAGCTCGTGATCAGGTAGTTCGCGAGCTCGCCGATATGGTCGACATGGTGGTGACTGACGAACAGCGGGCCGATGTCCGCGAACGGCAGGCCTTTTTGCGCGATGCGCTGGATTGCGCCGCGCCCGGCATCGAACATCAGAAACCTGCCGCCGGCCTCGAGCACGTGGCAGGCGGAATTGCGCGCCGGGTCGGGCCGCGGCCCGCCCGTGCCCAGCGTGTGGAGCTTCAACCCGCTTTTTTGGCCGCGGCGAAGGCGGCTTCCGAGGCGACTTTGCGGTCGGCGTTGACCTTGGTGAAGTGCGGACGCTCGCCCAGCATCTTCAGGTAGGGCTTCAACTGCGAAATGCCCTCCAGCGCGTCCTTGCCAAAGGTGAGCTTGGTCGCCATCGTAATCAGAGGCAAGCTCACGAACGCCGCGCAATCGGCGAGCGTGAGTTCCTTGCCGGCGATGTAAGGGTCGAACTTCGCAAGCTTCGACAAGGCGCGCACGCCTTTGGCCAGGTCGCGCTCGACTTCCTTCTTCGCCTCTTCGGACGTGCTGCCGCCGAAAAAAGCCCCGCCATAGAGGCGCCGGGCCACGAGCTCCAGATGCAGCTCGACCACCGTGATGAGCTCGCGGACCCTGGCCTTCGCGATCGGGTCTTTCGGATAGAGCGGCACCTGTGGATAGGCGTCCTCCAGGTACTCGCAGATCACCTGCGATTCGGCCAGCGGCCCGTGGTCGGTCTCCAGGATCGGCACCTTGCCCATGACCGAGCGCGCAAGCCAATCGTCTTTCTGCGACGGCTTGCAGCTGGCGTCTTCCTCGAACGCGATGCCTTTTTCAAGCAGCGCGAGACGCACCTTGTTGTGGTAGTTGCTGAGATGAAACCCGCACAGTTTTAACATGATGAATCCTCCTGGTGTCGTAGCATTATAGTCACAGGCACTCACCCCGCAACGGAGCCCTCCATGGCCACCGAAGACGCAGGCATGATCACCGATCTCGCAGCCGAGACTTCCTACGGGGGGTACCTGCGCCTCGACCTCGTGCTGGCCGCGCAGCAGCCGCGCTCGGTGCCGCCGCACCACGACGAGATGATGTTCATCATCCAGCACCAGACCTCCGAGCTCTGGATGAAGCTCCTCATTCATGAGCTTGCCGCGGCGATCGGCCACGTGCGGGCCGACCGGCTGGAACCTTCCTTCAAGATCCTCGCGCGCGTGAAGCAGGTGCAGCGCCAGCTCTTCGAGCAGTGGTCGGTGCTGGAGACGCTTACGCCATCGGAATATGTCGAGTTCCGCGACGCGCTGGGCCCCGCCTCCGGCCTGCAGTCGCACCAGTTCCGCGCAATCGAGTTCATGCTCGGCAACAAGAACGCGCGCATGATGGATCTCCACCGCCACGACGCGGCGGGCCGCGCACGGCTGCAGAAATTGTTCGAGTCGCCCAGCCTGTACGACGAATTCCTGCGCCACCTCGCGCGGCGCGGCTTGCCGGTGCCCGCCGAATGCGTAGAGCGGGACTGGACGCAGCCGTACGCGCGGCATGACGGCGTGGTCGCGGTTTTCAAGACCATCTACGAGAATCGCGAGCAGTTCTGGGACGCCTACGAAATGTGCGAGAAGCTCGTGGATGTGGAAGAGAATTTCCAGCTCTGGCGCTTTCGCCACGTGAAGACCGTCGAGCGCGTGATCGGCTTCAAGCGCGGCACCGGCGGCACGGCAGGCGTGTCGTTCCTGCGCAGAACGCTGGAGGTCGCGCTGTTCCCGGAGCTCATCGACGTGCGCACCGAGATCGGGACATGAAGATCGAAGGCCCCCTGACCGAAGAGAACCTCCGCGCCGAAGTCTGGCCGCTGTTCTCGCGCGTGCTCGAACGATCCAAGAAAAGCATCTATCTCGCCAACCATTCGCTCGGCCGCCCGCTCGATCGCACGGCGCAAGACATCGTTGCCGGCCTCGATGCGTGGTATTCGGGGATGAACGATGCGTGGGAACCGTGGGCGGCGGCGATGAACCGGTTTCGATCGCTTACTGCAACGCTCATCAACGCACCGCGTCCCGATTGCATCGTGCTCAAGACTGCCGCGGGTCAGGGCCTGCGCGCAGTGCTGAATGCGCTGCCGGGCACGCCGCACGTCGTGGCCACCGAAGGTGAATTCGATTCGCTCGACTTCATCCTGCGTGTCTATCGCGACAAAGGCCGCGCCGGGCTGACGCTGGTGCCGGCGCGCCCCGATGGCCGGTTTTATCCGGACGACATCGCACTGGCAATCGAGCCGGGTACCGCACTCGTCCTCGTTTCGAGCGTCATGTTCCGCACGGGACAGGTGCTCGGCGGACTCCCGGAGCTTGTTCGCAAAGCGCACGCCGCCGGCGCAAAGGTGATGGTCGACGTTTATCACGGCGCAGGCGTGATTCCGACCGACGTCCAGGCGGTTGGCGCAGACTTCGCAGTCGGCGGCTCGTACAAGTACCTGCGCGGCGGTCCCGGCGCGTGTTGGCTGTACGTGAGACCGGACCACCTGGACACGCTGCGCACGCTCGATACGGGATGGTTCGCAAAGAAGGACGTATTTTCGTACGAGCGCCCGGAGCCGCCGGCCTATGCGCCGGGTGGCGAAGGCTGGAACGAGTCCACGCCGCCGGTGCTGACACCGTATCAGGCGCTCGCGGGACTCGAGTTCACT
>JANMXB010000071.1:0-5829 GCA_031380765.1 Pseudomonadota bacterium
CGGTCATCGTCAGCATCGGCGCCAGCCCCACCACCCTCACCGTGGGCCAGTCGACCACGCTGACCTGGTCGGCGTCCAACGCCAGCGCGTGCCAGGCGAGCGACGCGTGGAGCGGAACAATGGCGGTTGCCGGCACCCAGCTCGTCACGCCGCCCGCCGCCGGCACCTTCACCTATGCCCTCACCTGCAACGGCGTTTCCGGGAGCACCTCGGTGGTCGTCAACGCCTTTACGCCGCTCCCCACCGTCAGCATGACTTTCACGCCCACCAGCGTGCGCGTGGGACAAACCGCCACGCTCACGTGGTCGACGACCAACGCGACGACCTGCACCGCTTCGGGCGCCTGGGCCGGCAACCAGGGGCCCAACGCAAGCATTGCGGTCGCGCAGACCGTCGCCGGCACCTACACCTACAACCTCGTTTGCTCGGGCGCGGGCGGCAGCGCAAGCGCATCGGTGGCCCTCGGCGTCACCGACCTCGACCGCAACGCGGCCCTCGTGGTCATCGACAGCGGCCCGCCCGGGGTCAACGGCATCATCAACGTGCCGTTCGTAAGCGTGACCCTGTGCCGCCCCGGCACGTCGACCTGCCAGACCATCGACCACGTCCTCGTGGACACCGGCTCTTACGGCCTGCGCGTCATCTCGCCCGGCGTGCTCGACCCCGCGCTCGCGCTGCCCGCGGTCACCGGCCCCGGAGGAAATCCGGCCGGCGAATGCGCGCAGTTCTTCAGCGGCTTCATGTGGGGCGCGGTGCATCGCGCGGACGTGAAAATCGCGGGTGAGGTCGCGCTGTCCCTGCCCGTCCATCAGGTCGCGGACAACGCTCTGGCCACCATTCCGACCAGTTGCAGCAACACCGGGGCGAACCTGGGTTCAGTCGCGGCGCTCGGGGCCAACGGCATCCTCGGCGTCGGCCTCTTCAACCAGGACTGCGGCCCGATCTGCGCGTCCCAGGTCGTTGCAGGGACGTACTACGAATGCGGCTCCTCGGGCTGCGCGGGTGCCGCGATGCCGCTCGCCAGCCAGGTTGCGAATCCGGTGGCCGCGTTTACCACCGACAACAATGGCGTTGCGCTGGTGATGCCGGCGGTGCCGGCCGGCGGGGCGACCACGCTGACCGGCACGCTTATTTTCGGTATCGATACGCAGACCAACAACAGCGTCGGCTCCGCCACTGTCTACGCAGCCGACAGCCGCGGCAATTTCACCACGACGTACAAAGGCACGGTGCTGACTTCGAGTTTTCTCGACAGCGGCTCGAACGGGCTGTTCTTTCCGGAGTCCGCCATTCCCCTCTGTTCGGGCACGCGCGGCTTCTATTGCCCGCCCTCGACGCTTTCGCTGTCGGCGGTCAACACCTCGGCCAACGGCGCGGCGACCGCCACGGTGAATTTCACGGTCGAGAACCTGCTCGCGCTTGCGAGCACGGTCAGGGCGGCCTCGGTCGGGGGCAGCATCGGGCGCAATCCGCGCCTGCGGTTCTTCGACTGGGGGATGCCGTTCTTCTACGGCCGCACGGTGTTCGTCGCGATCGAAGGCGCGACAACCCAGCACGGTACGGGACCGTACTGGGCTTACTGAGCGAGCGGAGTAACCGGGCGGAGTAACCGAGCGGAGTAACTGCGGCTACGAGCCGGCGGACTTAGCGCCGGTGCTCGCGCGCTTCTTCCCTCAACTCGCTCCCGCCTGCCTGGATGTCCTTGCCGATGCCTTCGACGGTATTGCAGCCGGCGAGCGTGCCCAGGCCGGTGGACAGGGACAATGCGGCCAACAGCGAAAACAGGATGCGTTTGAACATTTGAGGCCTCCAAGTGTGGTTCTGTGACCGAACGCGATCAATCGGAGGTTACCCCGCCGCTTCCAATGTGCACTATCGGACAAAGCGCCCGACATGCCGTAGGACATCCACCTACGCTGGACGCGTTATTACGCCTCGCTGCGATAGCGCGTGTAGTACGCGAGCACCCGCGGAACATAGGCTTGCGTCTCGGAGAACGGCGGGATCTTGTTGCGGTGTTTCTTCACGTTGCCTTCGCCCGCGTTGTACGCGGCGATCGCAAGTTTCGTGTCGCCGAATTTGTGCAGCAGGAAATTGAGGTACTTCGTGCCGCCAAGGATGTTCTGCGCCGGATCCCAGCGGTCCTTCACGCCGAAGCGCTCCGCAGTGGCGGGCATGAGCTGCATGAGGCCCACCGCGCCGGTCTTCGAAACCGCAAGCGGGTTGAAGGCGGATTCCGCGGTGATGATGGCTTCGATCAAGGCCGGCTCGACCTTGCTCGCGAGCGACGCCGCGATCACATGCGGCAAGTACCGCGCGCGTTTTTGCGCCGTGGTCTCGCGCGGCGCTTCGGCCGCGCGATCGGCGAGGGCCTGTTCCGGCGCGGCATCGGCGGCCCCGGGGCCCGGCACGACATGCGAATAAAAGGTTTCCGACAGGTACCGGGAGACCGGCAGGGTCTTGTTGAGCTGCACGATCGCGCTGCTGGCCGCTACCAGGCCCGCCAGCAGGAATACGTGAAAAGGGGTCGCTTCGCGAGTCGATGTCATTGTCTTTATCCGGAATAAAAAGGCTAAAGAAACGACAGGCTGCTCAGGTCCTGTCAGGGGGTGGTGTTGCGCCTACTCGGGTGTAGGCATGGGTCTGACAGGCGGTAGGCGCGGGGAGTTCCGCCGGGGTGGAAAAAGGTTTGTAACGGTTTGAAATACCCTGAATATGGATATAAAAAACCTTTTGTTAATCCACCTTTATATGCGCTTCCTTAACCACTTTCGACCATTTGCCTGTTTCCCTACGGATGTAGGCGGCAAGCGGCCCAGCGGAGGAATGCGCCTATCGCCGCCCGCCTTGCCGGCCGCCGCCGTGCCCGCCGCCGCGATGGAACGATCCGCCGCGCGGGACTGCAAACACGGGCCGGCTGACGAAGGCCCTTACGGGGTAGATCGACGAGGCATAGTAAGGCGCGGGATAGTAAGGGTTCGGGTAGTACGGCGGGTAACCGTAATCGCCGGCGTAGTAGCCCGCTGATGCCGGCGGCGGGGGCGGCGCGTAGTAGGTGCCGTAAGGTGTCGCCGGAGGCGCCATCGGCGCCGGATAGGACTGGGTTCGGAGCTGGCGCTCCAGGGACTCGATCCTGCCGAGCAAGGCTTGCTCGGTCGGTGTCGCCGCGTGTCCCTGCGCGGGTGCGGCAGCGGAAGGCGCGTTTTCCTTCACCAGGAGCTGGACGTTCTTCGCCTTGTCCGCAGGAGTAGGAGCGACGCTGGAGAAGAAAGTCCTGCCCTCGGCGTCAGTCCATTTGTAGATGTCGGCCCGGGCGGTGACGGGAATGACAAAGGAGATGAAAAGGACCAGCGCCGCCGCCGCGGGTGTGCCTGACAGGGTCGAAGTGATTTTCAAGAAGTCTCCCGAAAAAAATCGTACTCCGATTCTCGCGGCGATCAACTGGTCAATTGTTACCGTCCCGGACTTCTCACTCCCCCACCGCCTGCCCCACCAGCTGCTTCACCAGCCTCCGGTACACCGGCCGGATCGCCCCCGGCGTCTGCGCCATGTATACGACCGCAAGCTGCTCCTTCGGGTCGATCCAGAAGAACGTGCCGCCCGCCCCGGCCCACATGTATTCGCCCTCCGATCCAGGCACGGCCGCCAACCCCGCCCCGGTGCGAACCATGAACCCGAGCCCGAACGTGTATCCCTCGACGCCCATGAGCAGCGCGCCGGGCGAGAACGGCGTCGCGGTCCGGGTGCCCAGATGATCGGAGGCCATCAACTTGACGGTGGTCGGGCTCAGATAGCGTTTGCCGTCGAGCTTGCCGCCGTCGAGCATCATCTGGCAGAAGCGCAGGTAGTCGGCGGCCGTGGAAGCAGCCCCACCGCCGCCGGAATCGTTGAGCGGATCGAGCTTCACATCCAGCATCACGTCATTGGCCGCACCCGTCAGAGGATTTTTCGCCAATGGCTCGGCGATGCGCGAATATTTGGCGGCAGGCACGACAAAAGACGTATCGACCATCTTGAGCGGACGAAACAGGCGCTCATCCAGAAACGCTGAAAGTCGCTGACCGGAAACCGCTTCGACGACGCGTCCCAGCACGTCGACCGACATGCTGTATTCCCAGTTCGTCCCCGGCTGGTGCACAAGGGGCGCCTTCGCGATTCCGCTCGTGAACTGGTCGGGCGTGATCAGGCGCGACTCGGCGACGATTCCGCCCGGCTGGAACAGCTTCGCCTCGGCATACGCCGCCTTCAACTCGGGAACCGCGGAAAACTCGCCGTAGGCAAGACCGGCGGTATGACGCAACAAATCCTGGATGGTGATCTGCCGCCTGGCCGGCTCGCGGATGGTTTTGCCTTCCTTGTCCTTGGCCAGTACTTCCATCGTCGCAAAGGCCGGCAGGTACTTCGACACCGGATCGGTGAGCTGGATGCGGCCCTCCTCGACCAGCATCATCGCCGCGACCGAAGCCAGCGGCTTGGTCATGGAGTAGATGCGGAAGATCGCGTCCTTCGGCATCGCCTTGCCGGCGGCCTTGTCCTGGTAGCCGATCGCCTCGGAATAAACCAGCTTGCCTTTGCGCGCGATCATGATCACGGCACCCGGCATGCGGTCGGCGTCGACCTCGCGCTGTAACACCGTCTTGATCCGCCCGAGCCGCTCGCCCGACATTCCCACCGACTCGGGCTTGGCGGTCGGCAGGCCCTGAGCAAGAACGATGCTGCTGACAAACAGCGCACCGAACAGCGCGCTACGTTGGAGTGCTTTCATGGTCATCTCCCCTTTCGATGAATTGCCAGAGTAACGCATATCAGCCGCCCCTGATGCGCGTTCTGCGTATCCACGCAGCCGCGGCTGAGGAGGCTGCTGAAGGTGCAGAGCCTTGATCGAGCATAGTCAACGCGCCTTAGTCTTTTTGGTCATGGCGAATCTCCTGTGTCGCACATCCGCTGCTTGCCCTCAGGCCCCGCGCGCGCCCTGCGCGAGAAATTCTCCCGGCGTGGCGATCGCGATACCGCGGAACGGGTGCATGTCGCGCAAATGCGAATCGCCGCTCACGAGGAGCTGCGCATTCCCGTCGATCGCCAACTCGAGGAACTTGTTGTCTTTCGGGTCGCTGCACTCGGTCACGCGGGTCTGCACACCGATCACCTCGGATACCCGCGCCAGCATGAACAGGAAGTGCGACCGTCTTTCCTCGTCCAGATAGTTGACAAACTTCGATCGCATGATCACGTCGATCAGTTCGGCCAACGTGGCTTCGGACTGGATCAGCTGAAATTGTTCCAGCGCCCGGTCCAGCGCACGGGCCGATATCGACTTCGGGAGCAAGGCTGCGCTGATGAGCACATTCGTATCGACGACGATACGGGCGCGCTCACCGGTTGGCATGCACGAGCGAGGTGACCTCTGCTTCGGTCAGGCCGTCCTTCTCGGCCTGGTCACCGGTCGTCCGTGAAAACTCGCGGAATGCCTCGGCCGCCGCCTTGCCGCCGAGCGGGCTCAGTTCCCGGACAACTTTCATGAATTGCAGGAACGCGGTTCGAGTATCTCCGCCCGGGGAGATCACGATGGACACCGGCCGCCCGCGGCGCGTGATCATCACCGGCTCTCGCTGCGAGGTGTCGATGAGCTCGCCGAAGCGATTTTGAGCTTCTAAAGATGTCATTGTTTTCATGGCGGTTCCTGCTCGTATAAGGTTGGCCGAAATCGCTCCAAGCAGCCATTATAGCTGTTACAGGGACTAGGAGCAGCGCCTCTGCGGCTCACCAGATCGTCGCGATCTCCTTCAAATTGCGCAGCTTTGCATCCGACGTAACCAGGGGCGCCCGGTG
>JANMXB010000085.1:0-2544 GCA_031380765.1 Pseudomonadota bacterium
CAAGGCGGGATACAGGAGGTCAACATGTTCAGCGCAAATACAGTCATCGGCCAGACCGGCAGTTTTGCCAAGGAAAGGCGCCAGGAGGCCGGCTTCGAGTTCAAGTGGCCTGCCGAAGGGCTCACCACGGTCCCCGACTGGATCTACACCAGCCCCGAGGTCTACGAGCGCGAGGTCGAGCGGATATTCCATGGGCGCACGTGGAATTTCGTCGCGCTGGAAGCCGAGATCCCGAACCCGGGGGACTACAAGCGCTCGTTCGTCGGTCCGACGCCGGTCGTGGTGTCGCGCAACACGGATGGGACCGTGCACGTGTTCGAAAACCGCTGCGCGCACCGCGGCGTGGAGTTCTGCCGCCAGCACCTGGGCAACACCAAAGAGTTCGTGTGTCCGTATCACAGCTGGTCGTACGACCTGGTCGGCAACCTGCAGGGCGTGCCCTTCAAGCGCGGCCTGAAGGGCGAAGGCGGCGGAATGCCGAAAGACTTCAGGAACGCGGACCACGGCCTCAAGAAGCTCGGCGTGACCACGCTGAACGGCGTGGTCTTCGCCTCGTACGCCAGCGACATTGAGCCGATCGAAGCGTACCTGTCCCCGGAGATCCTCAAGGATTTCAACGTCGTCTTCGCGGGTCGCAAGCTCAAGATCCTCGGCTATTACAGGAACGAATTGCCGGGGAACTGGAAGCTCTATCACGAGAACCTCAAGGATCCGTACCACGCGACGCTGCTGCATTCGTTCCTGGTCACTTTCGGGCTCATGGTCGCGGGCAGCAAGAACGGCATGATCTCCGATCCCAAGGGCCGCCACGGGACGCTCGCCTCGGCCAGGCCCGACAACGTTGCCGAGGCGCTGGACGATTCGACCAAGAAGGAGATGCGCAACTACCGCGAGGACTTCAAGCTTGCCGACGGGCGCTTTCTCGACTACGTGCGCGAATTCGACTCGCCGTGGTCGGTGACCATGCAGACGATCTGGCCGAACCTCATCGTGCAGCGCGAGCTCAACACGCTCGGCATCCGCCACATCATCCCGAACGGCCCCCACAGCCAGATCATGATGTGGACCATGTTCGGCTACGAATCCGACGACGAGGAAATGACGCGCCACCGCTTGCGCCAGGGCAACCTGATGGGGCCGTCGGGGTTCCTCGGGCTGGAGGACAACGAAGCGATCAAGTTCCTGCAGGAAGGCGTGCGGCGCTCCGGGCCGGGGTCTGGAGTGCTCAAGCTCGGCGGAGCCACCACCGGCAGCACGACCTCGGTGATCGACGAGGCGGCGATCCGCGGGATGTACGGCTACTACCGCGAAGAGATGGGTTTGTGATGCGGGGGCTCTGACATGTACGCAGGCTACGACATGCCGGCCGTGGACGCGAAAAGCGTGCGCGACCTGCGCCGGGAAATCGAGGAATTCCACACCGAGTACTGCAACGTGCTCGACCAGGGGGCGCTGGATCGCTGGGTCGAGTTCTTTGCCGAGGATTCGTTGTACCGGATTACGGCCCGCGAGAATGCCGACGCGGGCCTGCGCGTCGGCCTCGTGTATGCCGAAGGCCGCGGCATGATCCGCGACCGTGCTTTCGCGATCATGCACACGCAGATGTTCGCGCCGCGCTACATGCAGCACTTTACGAGCAACGTGCGCGTGATTTCAGTGGAAGGCGGCTTAATCAAGGCGCAGACCAATTACCTGCTGCTGCAAACGCTGGTCGACGGCCCCACCACGATCCATCAGTCGGGGCGCTACTACGACACTTTCGTGCGCGAAAACGGGTGCCTGCTGATCCGCGAGCGCCAGTGCGTGTACGACACGGTGCTCATCGCCAACGACCTGGTTTACCCGGTTTAGTCGGAGCGCAGCGTGGACCGCCCATATTCGTTGTTCGCTTCGATCAGGCGCACCAGCGTCGCCATGAAAAGGTCGCGCTCCTTCTGCGTGAGCGGCGCAAGGAGGCGGTCCTGCGAGCGTTGCATGGCGGGAAAGAGCGAAGTCATGAGGGTGCGCCCCTTGGGCGTGAGCGAGGCGAGGCGCGCGCGCCGGTCGGCGGGATTTTCCTTCCTGCGCACGAGCTTTCTCGCTTCGAGCCGCGAAAGCACTTCGGCGACGTTGGTGCGGTCGATGCCGATTTCATCCGCAAGTGTCGTCTGGTCCTGCTCGCCGCGGATCGAAAGCGCCGTGAGCACGCTGTATTGCACCGGGGTGACATTGGCGTGACCGAGTTCCTCCGACCACACGGCGTAGTTGATCTGGTGAAGCAGGCGCACCAGGTAGCCGGGACGCGACCAGAGCGGCAGCCGGGGCTCCACCGGCGCGCCGGCATTGTCGGGACGCGGGGCGGATTTTGCTTTGCGGGCGGGGCGGGCCATTGCGATGCGTCAGTGGAAATAGGAGCCGCCGTCGATCACCAGCGTCTGGCCGGTGATGAAGCCCGAATCGGGGCCTGCAAAAAATACCGCGGCGCCGACGATGTCCTCCGGGTACATGTCGCGGGCAAGCGAGCGTCCCGCGATCGAAGGGCCGCGCACTTTTTCCATCAACGCC
>JANMXB010000271.1:0-3528 GCA_031380765.1 Pseudomonadota bacterium
AGCGCGTCGGAAGGGTTGTTCTTAAGTTGGCGGACGTTGACGGATTTCATAAGAGCCTACGGGATGTAGGAACATTGTACACGTACACGCGACGACCAGGATCGGTCTGCAACATCTCTGTCGGCCGTGCGCTGATGTACGCTCCTAAATAACCGACTTTCATTCTAAATCACAAGCACTGGAGCCGCTGTCCTGTCAATTGAGTTTCCGTTTTTGGAAAATCAACTCGGCGTGGCGAATGAATAGACCACCCGCACCCGCGCCGGCGTCAGCCAGTCCGCAAGCTGGCTGAGGAGCTGTTCGTCGGGCCGCACTCGCCACTTCGGACCGAGCACCACATCGACCCGCGCCGTGCCGTTGTGGTAGTCCACGATTACCGGACACCCTCCGCCGTTTCCTTCGCCATTGGTCTTGAACGGGGCGAGGTAGTCCTTCAGTTTCCTGGCGTCGGCCGGCCCATTGATGTCCAGCCGCAGCCCCTGCGCGTAACGTGTCCTCAGCGCTGCAAGGTCGAGCAGGTCCTCGGCCGCCACGCGCAGGCCGCTGAAGGACTCGTCGCGCGGCGCCTGCACCTTGCAGACTGCGACCACCAGCGCGTCCTCCTTGAGCTTGTCGCGGTGGCGGTCGAAGAGTTCGTTGAACACGGTCACCTCGACCTGCGCGGTGCCGTCATCCAGCAGGAGCACGACCATTTTGCCGCGCCGGGTCATCATCACGCGTACCGAAGCCACGACTCCCGCCACCCACACCGTGCCTTGCACGGGCGCAAGTTTCGCAAGCGCCGTATGCGTGAATCCCTGCAGGTCGTGCTCGTAGGCATTGAACAGATGTCCGGACAGCGTAAACCCGAGCGCGGATTTCTCCTCGATCAGACGCTGCTTCATGTCCCACGGTTTCGCCTCGAGCAGCCGGAACGCGGCGCCGCGCGAGTCCGAGGGATCGCCGAAGAGGCTCACCTGGGACGCCTGGCGCTCGTCCTGCTCGGCCGCCTCCATCGCGAGCCCCACCGATGCCAGCAGGCTCGCCCGGTTGGATTCGATCGAATCGAACGCGCCGGCACGCACCATCGCTTCCATCGCCCTGCGATTGACCACACGCTTGTCGACGCGGCGGCAGAAATCGAACAGGCCCGTGAACGGGCCTTCCGCAGTGCGTGTCGCGACAATCGCTTCGATGGCCGACCGCCCGGTTCCCCGGATTCCGCCCAGCCCGTAGCGGATCGTCTTCGCATCGACCGGCGTGAAGCGGTAGTCGGAAGTGTTCACGTCGGGAGGCAGCACCACCAGGCCGTTGGCGAGGCTGTCCTTGTGCAGGACGCGCACCTTGTCGGTATCGTCCATCACGGCAGAGAAGTTGGCCGCCATGAATGCCGCCGCATGGTGCGTCTTCATGTAGGCCGTGTGGTACGCGATCAGCGCGTAGGCCGCGGCATGCGACTTGTTGAAGCCGTAACCTGCAAACTTATCCATCAGGTCGAAGAGCTGGCTGGCCTTGTTGCGCGTGAGCCCGTTTTTTTCCGCGCCGGCAACGAAGTCGTCCCGCTGCGCGTCCATCTCCTCCTGATTCTTCTTGCCCATCGCGCGCCGCAGCAGGTCCGCGCTGCCCAGCGTGTAGCCGCCGATCACCTGCGCGATCTGCATGACCTGTTCCTGGTACACCATGATTCCGTAGGTCGGCGAAAGGATGGGAACCAGCCGCTCGTCGAGGTATTCGACGCGCTGGCGGCCGTGCTTCCTCTCGATGAAGTCGGGGATCAGGTCCATCGGTCCCGGGCGGTAGAGCGCCACCAGCGCGATGATGTCCTCGAACCGGTCGGGCCTGGCCTTGCGGATCATGTCGCGCATGCCGCTGGATTCCAGCTGGAACACCGCGGTGGTGTTGCCGCTCGAGAGCAGCTGGTAGCTCGCCTTGTCGTCCAGCGGCAGCTTGTCGAGCTCGAAATCGGGATGGCCAAGCATCTTCACGTAGCGCACCGCCCAGTCGAGCACGGTCAGTGTCGTGAGCCCGAGGAAATCGAACTTCACCAGCCCCACGGCCTCGACGTCGTCCTTGTCGAGCTGGGAGATCACGTTGTCGGTGCCTTCGGCAGCGTACAGAGGACAGAAATCGGTGAGCTTGCCCGGGGCGATCAGCACGCCGCCGGCGTGCATGCCGACATTGCGGGTCAGGCCCTCCAGCGCTTCCGCGAGTTCCAGCAACTCTCGCACTTCCTCTTCCTTCTGTTCGCGTTCGGCAAGCAGCGGCTCCATCGTGCGCGCATCGCGCAGCGTGATCAGCTTGCCCGGCTGGAAGGGAATCAACTTCGCGATGCCGTCACAGAAGAGATATGGCAGATCGAGCACGCGTCCGACGTCACGCACCGCGGCCTTCGCCGCCATCGTTCCGAACGTTGCGATCTGGGCGACCGATTCCGCGCCGTACTTCTTCTTCACGTAGTCGATGACGCGGTCGCGTCCGTTCTGGCAGAAGTCGATGTCGAAATCCGGCATCGAAACGCGTTCCGGGTTGAGCAGACGCTCGAACAGCAACCCGTAGCGCAGCGGATCGAGGTCGGTGACGCCGAGTGAGTAGGCGACGAGGGAGCCGGTGCCCGAACCGCGACCCGGGCCGACGGGAACGCCATGGTTCTTCGCCCAATTGATGAAATCCGCGACGATGAGGAAGTAGCCGGCGAATCCCATCTGCACGATGGTTTTCGTTTCGAATTCCAGCCGCGCGACGTACTCGGCACGCTTCGCGGCGCGGCTCGCCGGTTCGGGGTACAGAAGATCGAGCCGCCGCTCCAATCCCGCGGCAGCTTCATTGCGCAGGTGCTCGTCGAGCGTGATCCCCGGCGGCGTTGGAAAGTCGGGCAGATAGTTCTTGCCGAGCGGAATTGTCAGGTTGCAGCGTTGCGCGATGGCGACCGAGTTCGCGAGCGCCTCGGGGAGGTCGGAAAAGGCCGCGGCCATCTCGGCCTGCGACTTGAAATACTGCTCCGGCGTGAAACGCCTCGGGCGCCGCGGGTCGGCGAGCACGGAGCCCTCGGCAATGCAGACGCGTGCTTCGTGGGCGCGAAAATCGTCGCGCCGGAGAAATTGCACCGGATGCGTCGCTACCACCGGCAGCGCGAGATCTCCCGCGAGCCTTGCCGTGGCGGCGACGCGGGCGCTGTCCTCGGCGTGGCCCATGCGCTGCACTTCGAGATAGTAGCGATCCGGAAACCACGCCGCCCAGGCGCGCGCCGCTCTCGTGGCGCCGGGCGCATTGCCCTGTTCCAGCGCGTCGCCGACGTCACCGTCGCGCGCTCCGGAGAGCGCAATCAACCCATCGGTCCCTTCCGCGAACCACTCGCGCTTGAGTTCCGCGCGCCCACGGTGCTGATTGCTGCGATACGCGCGGGTCAACCATTCCGCGAGGCGCAGATAGCCGGCGCGCGATTGCACCAGCAGCAGCGCTCGATACGGGCGATCCCGTTCGGCCTCGTGGGTGAGCCAGACATCGCAGCCGATGATCGGCTTGATGCCGCGGGCGCGCGCCGCGCGATAG
>JANMXB010000101.1:0-2583 GCA_031380765.1 Pseudomonadota bacterium
GGCTATCCATCATGTCAGCCAATATCCAGCGCCGTAATTTCCTGAATGAGGCAGTTCGACGCATGAGCGAATTCGAGCGGACAGGAACGGCGTATCGCGCAGAAGACGTCGAACAGTACTTCAAGGCGTTCGCAGCTGGAAGGAAAGTCGCGCGACCCAAGCCAGTCAAACTTCAAACCTCAAAACCCCGAGGCGATCCAAGCATATGAGCACACCGAAAACCACCCAATCCGAAAAAGCGCAGCGCTTCGAGGCGCTCCACACGCGCCCTGGCGTCTTCGTGATTCCCAATCCCTGGGACGTGGGATCGGCGCGAATGCTCGAGTCGCTGGGCTATGAGGCGCTAGCCACCACGAGTGCGGGCTATGCCTTCTCCACCGGGCGGCTGGACGGCGCGGTCGGGCTGAACGAGATGATCGAACACTGCCGTGTCCTCTGTGCATGCACGAAACTGCCAGTGAGCGCAGACCTTGAGAACGGCTATGCCGACGATCCGAAAACCGCCGCCCAGGCGCTGATGCTCGGAGCGCAAGCCGGGCTGGTCGGTGGTTCGATCGAGGATTTCAGTGGCAAGACCACGTACGACTTCGCTCTTGCCGTGGAGCGCGTGCAGGCTGCGGCCGAAGCGGTGAAGAAACTGCCGTTCAAGTTCATGTTCGCCGCCCGCGCCGACGGGCTCCTGCACGGCACGACCGACCACGACGAGATCATCCGCCGCTTGCAGGCGTTCGAGGCGGCCGGAGCCGACGTAGTCTACGCGCCGGGACTGAAAACGCTCGAGGAACTGCGGCGCATGACCTCGGCGCTGAAAAAGCCTTTCAACGCGAACATGAGCAGCTTCCCGACCGCGACGGTGGCGCAGTTGGGCGAAGCCGGCGCAAAACGCATCAGCACCGGCGGCGGGCTCGCGCGCGCCGCGATCGGCGCGTTTCTGCGCGCGGCCCGCGAGATGCAGGCGCCGGGAACGTTCACCTGGATCGAAAGCGCGGCGAGCGGCGCGGAGATGAAGAAGCTGCTTGGCTGAGCCAGGAAAGTAATACTTTATTTTCGAAATAACGACTGCCAGAGCGGCGATCCTGTCAATCCAATTGCCGTATCAGGAAAACTCCTCCCCGTAGACCCGGCGCCCCGCGACAAAAGTGCGCTCCACCGCGATGTGCCGGAGGCGGTCCAGTTCGCAGGTGAGCGGATCTTCGCCGAGCACGACAAAATCCGCCGCCATGCCCGGCGCCAGCGGCCCGCGCGAGTCCTCGTCCCACGTGAGGTAATGACCTGCAACGGTCGCCAGCCGCAACGCCTCGATGCGCGTGAGGCCGCTCTCGCCCAAGGCCTGCTTGGCGTCGTTGTCCCACCGCGCAAGCGCCTCCCACAAGGCGAACAGCATCGAATGCGGCACGCCATCGGTCGACAGGGCAACCGGCACGCCCGCGTCGAGGAGCTGCCGGATTGGCGTGCCGCGCGCACCCAACGACTGCAGGTTGAACCGGCTTTGCGCCATGTACATGAAACCGGGCGTGACGGTAGCCACCAGTCCCAGCGTCTTGATGCGGCGGATCTGATCGGGCGTCGCTTCGGTCACATGGACCGCGACCCAGCGCCGGTCGCGGATGGAAACCTGCGCATCGATCTCCTCGAACGCGCGCAGCACCCGCTCGAGCTCGTAGCACACGAGCGTGCAGACCCGGATCCCGAGCTTTGCCGCCGCAAGCCCGAGCGCGACCAGCCGCCCGTGCGGCAGCGACTGGTAGAAATGGCCGGCCCACTGCTCGTACGGATAGCCGCGCGCGATGATGCGCGCCGTATTGGGATCGGCAACGTCGAGGCACAGGCCTTCCTCGCGCAACAGGCCGGCAACGCCCGCGTCGCTGCCGCGGCCGGCGAGCCGTGTCGACCAGTGCTCGAGCATTTCACCGATCTTCGCATCCCCGAACGCAGCGCTCGGCACCGATAACGGCAACTGCATGCGCAGCGTGAGTTCACCGGCCGCCTCGAGCCGGCGATAGGCGTCGATCACCTGCGGCGTCACGCCGTGCCCTTCGAACGCCGCCGTGGTGCCGGCCGCGCTGCTCGCGCGGACCGCGTAGAGCAAACCGGCGTAGCGGTCTTCGTAGGTGAAGCGCGGCACGCACTCGAACAGCGTGTATTCGAGGATCGGCGCCCAGTTGCGCTCGAGGAATACGCCGGTCGGCTCGCCGGCCGCATCTTTGACGATCTCCACTTTCGCCGGCGCTTGCGTATCGCGCGTGATGCCGGCCAGTGAAAGGGCTCGGCTATTGGCCACCGACGGCAGCGGAGGGCGGCTCCACCAGCCCCACGGCGAGCGGATGTAGACAGGGTTGTCGGGTGCCGCGCGATCGAGATCGTGCCGGTCGGGAAAGCGCCCTTCCATCAGCTGGCGCGGCTCGAAAACGTAATCTTCCGGAGGCGCGCCCATCGGCAGCGTGACGATCCATTCGCCGGGCGGGGTATGCGCGGCCGCGTCGCGAACGGCGGCGCAGATTTCGGCGACCGACCGGCAATGCGCGATCTTCACGCCAGCGAGGTCGCGCAGGCCCATGCGGTCCAGGTGCGGATGCGCGTCGT
>JANMXB010000115.1:0-3330 GCA_031380765.1 Pseudomonadota bacterium
GCCGCTGCCCGCGCAGGGATTCGAGCTCCGGCGTGCGGAGGTTTTTTCTTTTGGTGGTTTGAGCGACTCGGCGCAGAACGCGAACTCGTCGCGCACCTGTTCGGCTGTCGGTCCCTCATAGCCGCGCACGGATTTGATGGGCACGATCGCGCGCTCGAAGGTGCGCAGCGCGGCGAGGCGCTGCCCGTCGAGGTATACGTTGTTCACCGGCCGCTCGATGAAGGTCTTGCCGGCCCACAGGAAAACGCCCATCGACACCGCGATCGCGATGAACACGCCGAGCGCGCGCTGCAGGAGGGAGGCGCGATTGGCGGGCGAATGCATGCCGGCCCTTTGGTCCGGCGTGTTCATGCGGCGCGCCTAGGGAGCGAAATCGCGAGGCTCAGGAAAAACGTGTTCGCCAGCAGCGACCACGCGCCGAAGCTGGCGAAAGGGAAGGTGATCCCGGTGAGCGGCAGCCAGCCCAGGTTGCCTGCAACCGTGATCGCAAGCTGCGCGAGAGTGAGCCCCACCCAGCACACCGCGATCCACGAGAGCCACGCCTGCTGCGTCGCGGCGGGCGAATCGAGCGCCACGACGCCGCGCGTGGCGCGGCTGTGATGGATCACGAGGCGCACCAGCCAGAAGGCGAGTGCCGCAACCAGGCAGAGCGCGACGACCTTGCCGTAGACGCCGGCGAAAGCGGTGAAGACGTAGTCGCTCTGCACCTGGCGCGGCACGGCGCAGCCGCCGCTCGCGTTCTCGCCGCACCAGGGCACCGCGCCCAGGCCGTAACCTTCGGGGGGCGCCGACTCCTGGAACCAGGTGATGATCGCGAGCTGGTCGTTGGTCGCGGTGAAGGGATTGCGCACGGTGTTCAGGCGCTCGGCGATGCGTGCAAGGGGCGCCGGCAGCGAGTACAGCGCATAGGTGATGAGGTACACCCACGCTCCCGCCACGAGCACGCCCACCGCGGCGCCGAGCCAGCGGCGATAGCCCGCGAGGTCGAAGAACGCGAACGCAAACGCCGCGCCGAAGAAGATCGACGCGCCGTAGAGCATCACGAACAGGGGCCCGAAGTCGTCGGTGAGCACGAATCCGGCTACCGGCACGCAGAGGATGAACGCGAGCGGCAGCAGGAACACGAAGCCGCGCAGGCGCCCGCCGAAGCCCGCGCTCCGCGCACCGGAAGAGACCGCGAGCGCCGTTTCACCGCGCACGAGGAAGAACCACGACGCGCCGAACACCAGCCACACGCGGAAGATTTCCGAGGTGAGTTGGGTTTGGTGCCTGCGCGTTGCGCTCGCTGCTATGAGCACGATTGCCGCCGCGCCCAGGTACGTGAGCCACGGCAGGTAGCGCCGCAGCCCCGCCCCGCGCGGCTTCGTAAGGAGCAGGAATACGCCAAACCAGCGGCCCACCCGGTCGGCCAGGCGCAGGCGCAGCGGCGAGAGCATCGTGAGCAGCACGAAGGCGGCGAACACATAGGTTTGTTGGTAAAGCGCATGGAAGCGATTGGCATAGTGGCCGGAGGCCGACAAGTCGAGGAGCAGCCACCACCCGAGGCCCGTGAAGAACACAAACCCGGCGTAGCCGAGGCGCGAGGAGGGCGTCTGGCGCAGCGGATTAGCCTTGTCTTCGCGGCGAAAAAACACGCCCAGCATCAGCGCGAGGCCGGCGGCGATGGCGAGCACCTGGAAGACTTTCGCGCCCTCGATGCCGTACTTGAGCAGCGTGGCGGTCTGCGCGGCGCGGTCGCTGATCCACTCGAGGTGCACCTGGGTGACCCAGCCGATCGCCGCCCAAACAAACGCCGCCAGCGGCAGGAAGAACCGGGCGGCGAGGCCGAGGCGGCCGAGCTGCAGCAGCACGAGGCCCGCCACGGCCCAAACCGCAAACACCCAGTGAGCATTGGCGAGCAGGTCCCGCGCGGCGAGGGACTTGCCGGCGTTGCTGGTGCTTACTCGCGCGGTGGCGACGATCTCGGCCGCCTGCGCGATGACCTGGCGCGGCTGGCCGAGTGCCGGGCAGTCCGTTTCGCGCTCGGCCTTCGACCAGGTGTCCGCCCTGGTCCCGTCCACAGGCGATGCCGCTGCGGCAGCGCGCGTCGCATCGCCATCGAGGATCGCCGCCATGCCAAGCAGCGCGTACACACTGCCGGTTTCGTTCGCCTTCGGCGAGTTGTACTGCGCTTCGAGATGGTTCCAGGCGCAGTCGAGCGGTACCGAGCGACCGCCGGACGCCGCGATTCCGTAGGTTTCGCGATACAGGCTGGTCTCGCCCGCGAGGCTGTCAATCGCGCCGTGCACGTCGGTTTCCGCGCGCGCTTCGCGCGCGCGGTTTTCGAGCTCCTCGAGGCGGGCGAGTTTCGCTTTTACCGGCTGCGCGAGGCTGCGGTCGACGGCGTCGCGCGTCTTGCTGAGGTCGGCGAGCGTGGCGGGGCGGAGGGTTCCCTTGGCCGTATAGGCAATCGCGTGGCGCGCATCCTGGAAGCAGACACCGGTGCGCGTTGCCGTCGCTTCGCGCTCAGCGTTGGGAAGCCAGCCGCCGTAGCGGCTGCAGAGGTCGGCGACCCTGTCGGTGCCCGCGGCCTGCGGCTCGAAGGGCGCTTTGAGCTCGACGGCCTTGCGGTAGCGGTCGCCCGCGCCGCGCGCGAATTGCGGCTCGCGGAAGGCTTCGGACTGCCATACCAGAAATGCTATCGCCGCGAGCGTGAACGCCCACTCGAACACTTCCGGCGGCACTCCTTTTCGCATTCTTTCCACCCCAGAAAACGGACCGCTGTTTTCGAGGAAATGATTTTGAATTGAATGGGATAGGAAAGGGGCGCCGGCTTACAAATGGCAACATCTGTTACAAACTTCGTATGTGCTCACAAGAACATACAGAGCGTGAAATTGTTCTCAGTCGGGGCCGCCGTCGACCGCGCCGTCCACGGGCAGGCGCTGCGCCCTCCAGCGCAGCATGCCGCCGGCCAGGTTGGCGACGCGCGTAAAGCCCTTGTTCCTCAGCAGCACCGTGGCCTGCGCCGAGCGCGCGCCGGAGCGGCACACGACGACGATGGGCTTTTCCTTCGACAGTTGCCCGTCACGCTCCATCAGCGACCCCAGCGGAACGAGCTTCGCGCCGACGATGTGGCCCAGGGCCCCGTCGAACTCGTCCGGCTCGCGCACGTCCAGCACCTCTACGCGACCCAGCTGCTCTTCCAGCACGCTGGGCTGGATCTCCCAGATGCCCGCGAAAGTGTAGGAGAGCGGCGCCCAGTCCTGCTCCACCGCGGTGTTGCCATCGGGGACCGCTCCCGGCTCGGGCGCGCCGCATTTCAAATTCGCCGGCACGGCCACCTGCATG
>JANMXB010000127.1:0-2366 GCA_031380765.1 Pseudomonadota bacterium
CTCGGCCTCGCCGCGGCGGCCGGTGCGGGCGCGGCGTTCGGGCTGCTGCATGCCGCCGTGTGCAACCTGCCGCGCGTCAACGACGTCGCGGTCGGCATCGCTTTGTTCATCTTCGGCACCGGCCTGGCCTTCTTCCTCGGCAAGCCGTTCGTGCAGCCGCAGGCGGCCCGGCTCCCGCTGCTGCCGCTCGGCGGATGGAGCGACATCCCGGCGATCCGCGCGGCCCTCGATGTGAGCCCGCTGTTCTTTGCCGGCATTGCGGTCGCGTTCGCGCTGCGCTGGGCCCTGGCGAACACGCGCTGGGGACTCATGGTGCGCGCGGCCGGCGACAACGCCGAAAGCGCCCGCACCGCGGGCTATTCGGTCAACCTGACCCGCACCCTCGCCACCGCGGCCGGCGGGCTGCTGGCGGGGATCGCGGGCGCGTTCCTTTCGCTTTCCTATCCCGGGACCTGGGCCGAAGGCCTGTCGAGCGGCCAGGGGCTGATGGCCGTGACGCTGGTGATCTTCGCGCGCTGGAACCCGCTCAGTTGCTTCTGGGTGTCGCTGCTCTTCGGTGCGACCTCCGCACTCGGCCCGGCATTGCAAGCCGTCGGCGTCACTTCGTACTACTACCTCATCGGCGCTGCGCCCTACACGCTGACCCTGGCCTTGCTTATCCTCAGTTCGTCGCAGCGCCACCGGCTCGTCGGCGCGCCAGCTGAGCTTTCCATCAACCGCTGACCATGCACACGCACCCGCCACCGCTCATCGAAGCGCTCGACATGAGAAAGAGCTTCGGCAACGTGCGCGCCCTCGACGGCGTTTCGGTGCGCTTCGAGCCGGGGTCGTTTCACGCATTGCTGGGCGAGAACGGCGCAGGCAAGAGCACGCTCGTCAAATGCCTGATGGGTTTTTACGCGGCCGATGCGGGGACGATCCGCGTCGACGGCGAGCCGCGCGCGATCCGCGATCCACGCGCCGCGCACGCCGCAGGTTTGGGGATGGTCTTCCAGCATTTCACGCTGGTGCCGAGCATGACGGTGGCCGAGAACCTGATCCTCGCGCGAACCGACCTGCCGGCCGTCATCGACTGGCGCGCCGAGCGCCGCGGGATCGACGCTTTCCTTGCGCGCATGCCCTTCAGCCTCGACCCGGATGCGCCCGCGCTGTCGCTGGCCGCGGGCGAAAAGCAGAAGCTCGAGATCCTCAAACAGCTCTATCTCGGCGTGCGTGTGCTGATCCTCGATGAGCCCACCAGCGTGCTGACGCCGCAGGAGTCCGACGAGGTCCTGTCGCACGCGCGCGGACTGGCCGATGCGGGCCTGCTGACGGTGGTGCTGATCACGCACAAGTTCCGCGAGGTGCGCGCCCATGCGCGCGAGGTCACCGTGCTGCGGGCGGGGCGCAATGCGGGCGGCGGGCTGGTGGAGACGCTCGACACGGATGCGCTGGTCGAGTTGACGTTCGGCACGCGCCCGCCCGCCGGCAGCGCCGAACGCACGCGGCACGTGGCCGGCTCGCCCTACCTCGAGCTCGCCAACCTGTCGGCATTGAACGACCGCGGCGCGCCGGCAGTGCGCGACGTCTCGCTACGCGTCGCTCCGGGTGAAATCGTCGGCGTGGCCGGCGTGTCGGGCAACGGCCAGCGCGAGCTGGTCGAGGTGCTGGCTGGGCAGCGCGAACCCGAAGGCGGCGAAATCAGGGTCGCCGCCCAACCCTATCGCCGCAGCAGGACCGAGTTGCGCACGCGCGGTGTGTTCCTTCTTGCCGAAGAGCCGCTCGACTCGAGTTGCGTCAGGACCCTGTCGGTCGCCGACAACCTCGCCTTGCGCGACTTCGACGCGCCGCCGTACGCGCGGGCCGGGGGGCTCGTCGACCGGGCGGCAATCGCCGCTCGCGCGCGCGACCTGATCGGTCGCTTCGGTATCCGCTGCGACGGGCCGCAAGCGCGCATCGACACGCTTTCCGGCGGCAACGTCCAGCGCGCCGTGCTCGCGCGCGAGCTGGGCGGCGACGTGCGGTTGCTGATTGCGCAGAACCCCTGCTTCGGGCTGGACTTCGCTGCAACGCGGGAGATTCGCGAGCGCATTCTCCAGGCGCGCAACAAGGGGGCCGCGGTGCTGCTGCTGAGCGAGGATCTCGACGAGCTGCTCGAGCTGGCCGATCGCATCGTGGTGATGCTGGAAGGGCGGCTGGTTTTCGAGACGGACCGCGCGCAGGCCGCAGCCGCGGAAATCGGCAGGCACATGACCGGCCATCCGCAGGAGGCGATGCAGAGTGGATGACCGGCGCAGCAAGGTAGTGCGCAACGCCCGCCTGCTGCTGGCCGGTACGACGCGCGCCGAGCCGCGTGATTTGCTCATCGAGGACGGCCGCATCCGCGA
>JANMXB010000155.1:0-9362 GCA_031380765.1 Pseudomonadota bacterium
CTCGGACAGCGACACGCTGTTGCGGTACGGCGTGCTCATGACTGGCGGCATGGGCACACGCCGCGCCCTTGCATGCTCGAAGAGCTTGCGCAGGATGAAGGTCGCGCGCTCCCGCCCTTCGGCCGCGACCAGCGCATCGAACGCGTCAAGCCATTCGCGCGTTTCCGCCGGATCGGCATCCGGGGGATTCACGCGCCAGAAGGCGGAAGAGACGATGTCGGAGAGATCGGTCATTGCGCTGAAAAAGAAATGGTGCCGGCTAGAGGAGTCGAACCCCCGACCTTCTGATTACAAATCAGCTGCTCTACCAACTGAGCTAAGCCGGCTGGGGTACCGCCTCCGGTAGTATAGCGAATTGCACTATGAGATCTGGCATGGCGACGCGTTCTATCACCCGCATCGGCTTCGCATTCGGCGCCGCCGTCTGCGCGCTGCTTCTTGGCTTCGGCTTTTACCTGCAGTACCACGACGGCCAGAATCCCTGCCCGCTTTGCCTGGTGCAGCGCGGTTTTTATTTCGGGCTCCTGTTCGCATTCCTGGCCGCGGCGATCCATGGACCGAAGAAAACCGGGACGATCTTCTACGGCCTCCTGGGATTGTTGCTTGCGGCGGGCGGAGGGGCAACGGCCGGCCGCCAGGTGTGGCTGCAGCACCTTCCAGCGGACCAGGTGCCGAAATGCGGCCCGGATTTGTACTTCATGCTGGACAACTTCCCATTGAGCAAGACGATTACGAATCTGCTCAAAGGGTCCGGCGAATGTGCGGAAGTGACCTGGCGATTCCTCGGAATGTCGATCGCCGAGTGGTCGCTGGTCTGGTTCGTAGCCATTGGCGCGCTCGCGCTATGGGCGACGCTCCGGCGCGGACGCTAGCCGGCTTTCCGCGTACTCGCTCTTTAACCGCGCTACGAGGCCTGCCAGCGCCTGACGGAACTGTTGTTCCTCGCAACCCATCAGCACCGCGTCGTCGAGCGCGTCCTGGCAAGCCCTCTGGATCTCCTCCAGGTTCTCCCGCAGTACCATGAGTTTTTCAACGCAGGCGATGATTTCGCCGTCCGGCCCACGCCAGACGGGTTCAGGCAGAGATCCGCTCATGGTTTGCGCTTTCGAAATGGACGGCTTGCCTGTAGACCTCGCCGATCAGGATTAGTGCCGGGCCACCCAGACCCGTTTCAGCCAGACTCGCCAGGTCCCTGAGTTCTCCGGTGACCCACCGGCTGGCTGGTGTGGAAGCGTTTTCGACGATCGCCACCGGAGTCGACCCCGGTTTGCCGCCGGCGATCAACGCAGCCGAGATCGACCGCGCTTCTCCGACCCCCATGTAAATCGCCGTTGTATCGGCCGCCAGGGCAGCCCGGACCCAATTACCCGGTTCCTCTGCCTCGCCGACCCGGGGGGTGAGAAAGGTTACGCTGCGCGAAATACCGCGGCGGGTAAGGGAAATCCCGAGATCGGCGCTCGCCGCCAGCGCGGACGACACCCCCGGCACGACCTCGTACCGGATGCCCGCTTTGGACAGGGCCTCGATCTCTTCCTGCGCGCGGCCGAAGAGCATCGGGTCGCCGCCCTTCAGCCGCACGACGACGGCGTATTTTCGCGCTGCGTCCACCAGGCGCTTGTTGATGAATTTTTGCGCGGCGGAGTGCCGTCCGCAGCGCTTGCCCACCGGGACCTTTTCAGCGCGTTCGGCGAGCGCCACAATCTCCGGATTCACCAGGGCATCGTGGAAAACGATTCCCGCGCGACTTAGCAGGCGCTCGGCGCGCAACGTGAGAAGATCCGGCGCCCCGGGACCGGCACCGACGAGATACACCGTTCCATTCATACGCCCAGCGCTTCGGCGAGTGTCGGACCGTCATACCAGTCGATGTGATCGCCGCGTCTGACAATCATGTCACCGTAGTGCGACGAAACCGGCACGAACGTCAGATCTGTGCCCGGGCCTGGCGGATTGAGTTCCAGAAATGCGCTCTTTTCGGCTTTGAAGGCTTCATGTTCAAAGCCGGCCCGCTCCATGCCATCCACGGCAACCACCACGTGACCCGAAGGCAGCGGGATGCGGCTGGGAACCTGCCCCAGATGGACTTTGACCAACGCAGTGCTGCTGTATTCGACGGTTGGGCTCATGGTCATGCCGTACGACGCCGAAACAGCGGCTGCGGCCGCTCCACCGAAGCCTGGTAAGCGTCGCTGAAATCCGACAAGCCTTCGAGGGCCTCTTTCACTTTCGACTGATCGCTCGGCACGAAACTATCGAAGCCGCAGCGCGAGAGGTAGTAAAGGTTGTCGCGCAACACTTCGCCCGTGGCGCGGATCTCGCCTTTGAAACCGTAGCGCTCGCGAAGGAGGCGCGCGGTCGAGTAACCCCGGCCGTCGGTGAACTGGGGGAATTCGATCACGACGGTGGCAAGCTTTTCGAGGTCGGCCGCGATCGCCGCGGGATCGTCTGCCATACCGAGGACAACGCCCGGCTCGCCTTGCCATTGCGCAAGGGGAACAATCCGCTCGCCCTCAGGCAGCTCTTCGATTTTCCGCTGTCTGATGATGAATGCCATAGACCTGTTCCTTGAAGGGTTCGACGCCGATGCGCCATACGGTGTCCACGAAGCGCTCGGCTTCGCTGTCGCGCTCGTGAAGGTAGACATCGATCAGCTTCTCGATGACCTCCGGTACTTCGTCGCGTGCGAACGAAGGACCGATGACCTTGCCCAGGGCGGCGGGTGCGCCCGGCCGAGTGAGCCCCTGATTGCCACCGATCGTGATCTGGTACCACTCCTCGCCGTGCTTATCCACGCCGAGCACGCCGATGTGGCCCACATGGTGATGGCCGCACGAGTTGATGCAGCCCGAGATGTTCAGGTCCAGCTCGCCGATGTCGTGCTGGAAATCGAGATCCTCGAAACGCCGCTGAATCGCATCGGCCACGGGAAGCGACTTGGCGTTCGCAAGCGAGCAGAAGTCGCCGCCAGGGCACGCAATGATGTTGGTGATGAGGCCGATGTTGGGCGAAGCCAGTCCGAGGCCGCGCAATGCCAGCCACAGCTCATGCAGATGCGCCTGACGCACATCGGCGAGAATCAGGTTCTGCTCGTGTGAAACGCGCAGCTCGCCAAACGAATACCGCTCTGCCAGGCCGGCGGCCGCGTCCATCCGTTCGGCGCTCATGTCTCCCGGCGCGGCGCCCGTTTTCTTCAACGATACGGTGACCGAGGCATAGCCGTCGATCTTGTGCGGCTGAACGTTGCGTTTCACCCAGGCTGCAAAAGGCTTGTCGGCGGCGACTTTTGATCGGTAGCCCGCGTCTTCGGCCGCCAGCAACGCGTAGTCGGGTCGCACGAAGCGCGACCCGATGCGCGCGATCTCTTCCTCGATCAGCGTCGCCGGACCGTTCTCGAGGTGCGCCCATTCGCTCTCGACCATGCCCGCAAAAACTTCCGCACCGAGCTCTTTTACGAGAATCTTGATGCGCGCCTTGTACTTGTTGTCCCTGCGTCCGTAACGGTTGTAAACACGCAGGATCGCGTCCAGATAGGACAGCAGGTGTCTCCACGGCAGGTATTCCCGAATTACGCTGCCGATAACAGGAGTCCGGCCCATTCCTCCGCCCACGATCACCCGAAAACCGACTTCTCCGTCGGCGTTCCTGAGCGCATGCAACCCGATGTCATGCACGAACGTGGCCGCGCGGTCGGCCGCGGAGCCGTTGACGGCGATCTTGAATTTGCGCGGCAGGAAAGCGAATTCGGGATGGAAAGTCGACCATTGCCGGATCAACTCGCACCACACGAACGAATCGACGATTTCGTCCCTCGCGACGCCGGCGAAATGGTCGGTGGTGGTGTTTCGGATGCAGTTACCCGAAGTCTGAATGGCGTGCATCTGCACTTCGGCCAGCTCGGCGAGGATATCGGGGACGTCCTCGAGCTTCGGCCAATTGAACTGGATGTTCTGACGCGTTGAAAAGTGGCCGTAACCCCGATCGAACCTGCGCGCAATGTGGGCGAGCTTGCGCAGTTGGCGAGCAGACAGCAATCCGTAGGGAATGGCGACCCGCAGCATCGGGGCGAAACGCTGGATATACAGACCGTTCTGCAACCGCAGCGGCCGGAATTGGTCCTCGCTCAGCTCGCCGGCCAGAAATCGCTGCGTCTGCCCCCGGAATTGGGTGACGCGCTCGTTTACCAGCCGCTGGTCGATTTCATCGTAGACGTACATGCTGCACTGCCTCAAATTCCGCGATTCAGGAATGGTAGGGGGCATCGCATAGATCTCAAAATACTATTATGTTAGGATTAGATAACTAATTGATATTAACTAACCTCATGAAACTTCAACAATTACGCTTTGCCGTCGAGGTTGCCAAGCAGGGTCTGAACGTTTCGACTGCGGCGGAGGCCCTCCACACATCGCAACCGGGAGTGAGCAAGCAAATCAGGCTTCTCGAGGAAGAACTCGGGGTGGAGATCTTCGAGAGGCATGGAAAGCGCGTGATCGCGATTACCGAACCAGGGCGCGCCGTACTGTCGATCGCCGAGCGGATTCTCAGCGAGGCGGCCAATCTCAAGCGGGCCGGCGAGGAATACGCCAATGAGGCTTCAGGCAGCTTTCGGATTGCGACCACCCATACCCAGGCCCGCTATGCGCTGCCAAAAGCCGTTGCTGCATTCAAGCAAAAATATCCGGGGGTGAAGCTCTCGATCCAGCAAGGCAATCCCACCCAGATCTGTGAGCAGGTGCTTGCGGGCGAGGCGGACATCGCCATAGCAACGGAAGCGATTGCGGAGTACGCGGAGCTGGTCTCCCTTCCGTGCTACCAGTGGAACCGTTGCGTGGTTGTGCCGCCGGATCACCCGCTGCTGGATGCGCAGCCGCTCACGCTCGAAGCGGTTACGCGCCATCCGATAATCACCTACGATTTCGCCTTCGCCGGCCGTTCGCTGGTGAACAAGGCGTTCGAAATTCGCGGGCTGACGCCGAACATCGTGCTTTCAGCGCTCGATGCCGACGTCATCAAGACCTACGTCGAGCTCGGCCTCGGAATAGGCATCATGGCGAAGATGGCGTTCGATGCGGATCGCGATCGAACCTTGCGTGCGATCGACGCATCGCATTTGTTCGAATCGAGCACGACGCGGCTGGGCATCCGCCGCGGGGCCTATCTTCGCGGCTACGCCTACGAGTTCATCGAGTTGTTCGCGCCGCACCTCGCGCGCAAGTCCGTGGAGAACGCAGTGACCGGCGAGACCGGCAGCAACTACCAGCTCTGACCGGCTACTTGACGCGGCGTAGCGCGGGCCTGCCGCCGCCAGCGGGGCGCGGTGGATCGGGCGGAAAATCCTGTCCCGCTGTCGCACCCGACGCCTCGGACTCGGCCAGGACCTGGATCGAAGGTTTCGTCGCATCCACGTCGAATGTCATGCCGTGCCCGGTTTCCCGGCCATAAAGCGCGTAGACATTCGAAACCGGCACCGAGATCTGGCGCGCAACCCCGCCGAAACGCGCGGAAAACTCGACCAGGTCGTTGCCAATCTGCATCTTGTGAACCGCGGTCGGCCCGATATTGAGCGTTATCTCGCCGTTCTTGACGTATTCGGAAGGGACCTGCGTGCGCGAATCCACCTTTACCGCAAGGTGCGGCGTATAGCCGTTGTCCACGCACCACTCGTAGAGCGCGCGAAGCAGGTACGGCTTGGTCGGGATTTCGCTCGTGGACATGCGTGCGGTTTGGCGGGCTTACTTGCGCATTACCTTCTCGGAAGGCGTCAATGCTTCGATGAACGCGGGGCGCGAGAATATGCGCTCGGCGTATTTCATCAGCGGCGCGGCCGGCTTCCCGAGCCGGATTCCGTAGTGATCGAGGCGCCACAACAAGGGCGCAACCGCGACATCGAGCATCGTGAAATCGTCGCCCAGCATGTGCTTGGTGCGGGTAAATATGGGCGCGAGCTCGGTCAGCCGGTCGGTAATATGCGCACGGGCGCGCTCGACCTGCTTGTCCTTGCCCGATTCGATGGCCTCGATCTGCGAAAAAAGCTCGACTTCCATGTTGAAAAGCATCAGGCGGGCGCGGGCGCGCATCACCGGATCCGCCGGCATCAGCTGCGGATGCGGAAAGCGCTCGTCGATGTACTCGTTGATGATGTTCGATTCATACAGGACCAGGTCGCGTTCGACGAGCACTGGAAGCCGGTTATAAGGATTCATCACGGCGATGTCCTCGGGCTTGTTGTACATATCGACGTCGATCACCTGGAAGTCCATGCCTTTCTCGTACAGGACGAAGCGGCAACGGTGGCTGAACGGACAAGTGGTGCCGGAATAAAGTTGCATCATGATTCGCGGGCCTTAGAGTAAAAAGCCGGACGGCTGGCCGTCCGGCTCGAAAAATGAAATTGGGGTGAAAGTGCGAAAGGCGGCTCGAGCCCTCGTGCGGTCAATGCACGTCCTTCCAGAATTCGCGCTTCATCGCGTAGGCCAGGACAAACAGGACGCCAAGAAAATAAAGCACTACGACGCCGATCTTCTTGCGCGCATTGGCGGCCGGTTCGCCCATCCAGACCAGGTAGTTCACCAAATCACGCACCGTGGTGTCGTACTGGGTCGTACTGAGCCTGCCTTCGGACAGCTGGGTCCATTTGTACTCTGTCGACTGATGACCGCCCTCCTTTTCGTGCGCGACCTCGAGGAGTCTCTCGCCTTGCAGCGTCCACAGGGCGTGGGGCATGCCGACATTCGCAAACACCGCGTTGTTCCAGCCGGTAGCGGTCTTGGGGTCGCGATAGAAGGTGCGCAGATACGTGTACAGCCAGTCGCCGCCGCGGGAGCGTGCAATCACCGTGAGATCCGGCGGGGCTACGCCAAACCAGGCTTTCCCATCTTTTGTGGTCATCGCCGTCTTCATTGTTTCGCCGACCTTGTCTCCGGCAAACAGAAGGTTGTCCTTGATCTGCGCTTCCGTGAGACCGATGTCGGCCAGCCGGTTGTAGCGCATGAACTGCGCACCATGGCAGTTGAGGCAGTAGTTGGCGAAAGTGCGCGCGCCGGCCTGCAGGCTGACAACGTCATTCGGATCGATCGGTGCCGGATCCAGGCGGTATCCGCCCTCCGAGCCGCTTGCCGCGGGCGCAACAGCGATCAGCGGACCGGCGATTAGAGCGAGGAGCAATTTCTTCATTGTGGTGGTCACTCCTCTCACATCGTCACCCGGTCTGGCACCGGCTTGGATTTGTCGATCGCCGTGTACCAGGGCATCAGGATGAAGAACGCGAAATACAGAAGCGTGAATACGCGGGCGGCGACAGTGGCCCGGTCGGCGTTGCCGAGCCACGCGCCGAACTGACCCCAGACGTTGGTGGGCTCGGTGCCCAGGTAGCCCAGGATCAGGAAGGTCACGACGAAAATCGCCAGCGCGGTCTTGAAATAGACGCCGCGATAGCGGATCGATTTCACCGGATCGCGGTCGAGCCAGGGAAGCAGGAAGAGGATCATGGTGGCCAAGCCCATTGCCATCACGCCGGGAAACTGCGAATTGAACAGCGGGGGTACCGCGCGCAGGACCGAATAATAGGGCGTGAAGTACCAGACCGGCGCACTGTGCGACGGCGTCTTCAGCGGGTCGGCGGGAATGAAATTGTTGTACTCGAGAAAATAGCCGCCCATTTCGGGGATGAAAAACAGGATCACCGAGAAGACCGCGAGGAAAATGACCGCGCCGGCGGTGTCCTTGACCGTGTAATACGGATGGAAAGGGATGCCGTCCAGGGGACGCCCGTTTGCATCTTTATTTTTCTTGATTTCCACGCCGTCCGGATTGTTCGACCCCACGTCGTGGAGCGCCAGGATGTGGGCCGCCACAAGGCCGATCAGCACGAGCGGTATTGCGATCACGTGCAACGCGAAGAAGCGGTTCAGCGTCGCATCGGAAACCACGTAGTCGCCGCGAATCCAGATGGAGAGATCCGGCCCGATAAAGGGCACCGAATTGAACAGGTTCACGATCACCTGGGCGCCCCAGTACGACATCTGCCCCCACGGCAGCAGGTAGCCGAAGAACGCCTCGGCCATGAGAGACAGATAAATGACGACCCCGAATATCCAGATCAGCTCGCGCGGCTTCTTGTAGGAGACGTACAGCAGGGCCCGGAACATGTGCAGGTAGACCACGACGAAGAACATCGAGGCGCCCGTCGAGTGGATGTAGCGGATCAGCCAACCGCCGGGCACATCGCGCATGATGTACTCGACCGAGCCGAATGCGAGGGCGGCGTCGGGCTTGTAGTTCATGGTGAGAAAAATGCCGGAGACGATCTGGATCACGAGCACCAGCATCGACATCGCGCCGAAGTAGTACCAGAAGTTGAAGTTTTTCGGCGCGTAGTACTCGGACATGTGCTTGCGGTACTCTTCGCCGAGCGTCGGCATGCGCTCGTCTATCCAGTTCCATGCCGCGGTGATCGGGCTCGCCATCGCTTATGCCCCCTTCTTGTCGTCGCCGATGAGGATCGTGGTTTCCGACAGGAACGTGTACGGAGGCACGGAGAGATTGACCGGCGCGGGCGAACCTTTGTAGACGCGTCCGGCCAGGTCGAACTTGGAGCCGTGGCAGGGGCAGTAAAAACCACCCGGCCAGTCGCCGCCCATCTCGGCGCGGGCCTCGAGCGGCTTCATCTGCGGCGAGCAGCCGAGATGGGAGCAAACGCCCTCGAGGACCACCAGGTCCTCTTTGCGCGAGCGGTACTCGTTCTTTGCATAATCCGGCTGCAAGGGCACCTCCGACCTCGGATCGGAAACCTTGTCATCGCTTTTCTTTATCCCATCGAGCATTTCCTTCGTGCGGCGCAGGATCCAGACGGGCTTTCCGCGCCATTCCACCACCTGCATCTCGCCTGGCGCGAGCCGGCTGATATCGGCCTCTACCGGCGCACCGGCGGCTTTCGCGCGTTCCGAAGGCATCCAGCTGGCGGCGAAAGGCACTGCGACGCCGACTGTCGCCAGGCCACCGGCAACACTCGTCGCGACGACCAGATTGCGCCGCGCCTTGTCGACTTTTTCCTGTTGGCTCATCGAGGGACCCCGTTTGGGAAGATTTTTATCCGGAGAAGCGAACGATTATACGGGCTGACCCCGGAAAACACCAAATTATCGGGTCTAACTCCCTGAATCCGGGCGGCTTTCCAGAAATGCGCGCGAATCCGGAGCGCGCGGCCGCATGGGTTGTGCACTGCGATGCGTGTGATAGATTGGCCGCATGAAGAGGCTGTGGCTCATTTTTTCGCAAACGGCGACCGTTTGCCTCGCACTATTGTTCGTTGTAGCCACGCTCAGACCGGAATGGCTTCCTTCCCGGAAACACACTCCGGGAAG
>JANMXB010000162.1:0-6426 GCA_031380765.1 Pseudomonadota bacterium
ATTGCCTTACGGAACTTGAGCGAGCTGAAAGGCGAGGAGGCCGAGACGGCGGCGAAAAACCGCATGGGCGGCCGCGACCTCAACCTGTTCCGCGTGCTCATGCACCATCCGAAGCTCGCGCGGCGCTGGACCGTGTTCGCCGGTCACGTGCTGCAGAAGCAGACCCTGGGCGTGCGCGACCGCGAACTGCTGATCCTGCGCATCGGCTGGCTGAACCAGGCGGAGTACGAATGGGCGCAGCACGTGGAGATCGCAAAGCGAAGCGGGATCAGCGACGCGGAAATCGAGCAGGTGAAGATCGGACCCAAGGGTGCGTGGAGCACGCACGAGGCCGCGCTGCTGCAGGCCGCGGACGACCTTTTCGAAAACTCGGTGGTGTCGGACGCAACGTGGAATGTCCTGAGCAAGACCTACACCACCGAGCAGATGATGGACGCGGTGTTCACCATCGGCCAATACAACCTGGTGTCCTGGGCGCTCAACAGCTTCGGCGTGCCGCTGGACGATTTCCTGCCCGGGGCGAAGGAGCGTCCTTAGTCCGGCCGCTCAGCTCGCGCTGACCTCGACCGAAAAGCGGAACGGCGAATCAGGCAGGCCGGCAATCACTTCATTGCCGCCGGGCTGCAGGCGCACCGAGCCGATCGTGCGGTTGCCGCCGATCTGGTTGCCGTTCACGATCGTGCCGTGAAAGCTGCCGCGGTCGTAGAGCATCAGGCCTTCCGCGTCGGTTTCGATGGAAAAATGCTCGCGCGAAACGTGATACGGATCGCCGTCCTTCAGGCCCAGGTCGTTGCTGCTGAGCCGCGACTTGCCTTCCGCGGGCTCGCGGCCGACGCGAAACGGGAAACGGGTGACCAGGAGCCCTTCGGGCGGGATCGATTGCGCGGCCGCCTTGGTCAGCGGCTTCAGGCGGATGTGCGCTTCGCGCGGCTTGGCCGCCTCGACCGGCTCGGGCGCGCCCGCGGGTTTGTTCATCGAACGCAGGCGCTCGAAGAAGGCGCCGAGGTAACGCAGGCCCTCGGCCGGATCGCGGAACATCAGCTTGACGAACTGCTCGCGCGAGACGATGGACACGGTGGTCTCGGTGACGGCGCGGGCGCTGAATGCGCGCGGCCGCTCGTCGACCAGGGCCATCTCGCCCAGCAGGTCGCCCTTGACCAGCTTGGCGATCCGGACCGTGCGCGAATCCGTGCTCTCGAGCAGCTCGATCTCGCCCGATTCAATTAAATACACGCATTCGCTCGCCTGGCCCTGGACGAAGACCAGTTCACCGGGTTGGTACGCATTCATCATGATCGATCCGCTCCACGATACGACCGCACGCGCCCCCTACGCCCCTCTATTGTGCTGCAAATGCGGCGCCTGGCCTAAAATACGCCAGCCTTCCACCACTTCCGCGCCGGAAAAGGATGCCCGCAACATGAAAATCGTGATTGCCGACGACAACCGCGATTCCGCCGACAGCATGGCGATGCTGCTCGAAGCGGGGGGGCACGAGGTTCACGTCGCTTACGACGGCGCCGAAGCGGTCGCTACCGCCGGCCAGACACGGCCCGACGTGGTCCTTCTCGACATCGGGATGCCGAAGATGAACGGCTTCGAGTGCGCGCGCGCGATCCGCAGCCAGCCTTGGGCGGCGGGCGCCCTGCTTATCGCACTCACCGGCTGGGGGCAGGAGGAAGACAAGCGGCGGGCGCTGGAGGCGGGATTCGACCGGCACCTCACCAAGCCGGTCGATCCGGCCACGCTGGAAGCCGCATTGCAAGTGCCCCCCGCTTCGCCGCGAGCCTGACCGAGGAGCACCCCATCGTTCGCGGCTTACGCAAACCGGCGGCGTGGCTGGCATTGGCCGTTGCCGGCCTTGCCGGGTGCATTGAAGGCGGCGGGGAAATCTCCGGACCCCGCGCGCCGCGCTTCGAGGCCCCTCCCGCCGGCGCCGCGCGACCGCGCATAGCGCTCGTGCTGGGTTCGGGCGGCCACCGGGGATTCGCGCATATCGGCGTGCTCAAGGTGCTCGATGAGAACCGGATCCGCCCCGACCTGATCGTGGGCACGAGCGTGGGCGCCGTCGTGGGCGCGCTGTATGCTGGGGGGCAGAGCGCAACCGCAATCGAGCAGCTCGCCTACGACCTCTCCGTGCTCGACCTGTTCGATTTCCGCATGGTGTTGAAGGAACCTTCCACGGGCATCCGGACGCAGGAACTCGTCAGCAAGCATGTGGGCGGACGTCTCATCGAGCAGTTGCCGATCGCATTCGCGGCCGCCGTGACGCGCCAGCGGGATGCGGCGCTCGTGCTGTTCAATCGCGGCGATACCGGCGCCGCGGTGCGCGCTTCCGGCGCGAGTCCCGGACAGTTCGAGCCGGTGCGCATAACGGGTGAATCCTACGTGGACGGCGACCTGGCGAGCCCGGTGCCGATCCGCGCCGCGCGGCGCATGGGAGCCCGGGTCGTGATCGCAGTCGATGTTTCGGCGTACGCGGAAAATACCCCGGCCGGCGTACCGGCGGAGTGGATCCGGAACGACGCTCGCCGGGCGCAGCAGGTCGCCCGCGAAGCGCCCGAGGCCGACGTGCTGATCCATCCCGATATCGGCTACTACGCCGGCGGCAGTGAGCAATACCGGCACCGCGTAATCGCTGCCGCCGAGCGCGCGGCCCGCGCCCAGCTCCCCGCGCTTCTGGCCGCCGCCGCCCGGGCGAGGCAATGAATCATAATTGCGTTTCCGTCTGACCGCGCCACCTGGAGAACTGCACTGCGATGAGCGAAGAATCGACTATTCAACCCGGCCAGGGCCAGTGGATCGGCAAGCCGCTGCGCCGGCTCGAAGACGCCAGGCTGCTCTCGGGCCAGGGCCGCTTCACCGACGACGTGAATCTTCCCGGCCAGGTCCACGCGGCCTTTACGCGCTCGCCCCACGCGCACGCGAGGATAGCCGGCCTCGATATCACCGCCGCCCGCGCCGCGCCTGGCGTGATCGCGGTGCATACGGGCGCCGACATCCTGGCCGCCGGCATGCTGCCGGTGCCTTTCACGCAAATGCACAAGCGCCCCGGCGGCGCCGACATGACGGTGCCGCCGCGCAACGCGCTGACCTCCGACGTTGCGCGCTTTGTCGGTGATGCGGTCGCAATGGTGCTGGCCGAAACGCGCGACCAGGCGCGTGACGCGGCTGAACTGGTCGAGGTCGAGTGGGATGCGCTGCCCGCGAACGCCGATCTCCCCGCCGCCGCGCGCGCGGACGTTCCCGTGCACTGGCCCGCTGCGTTCCTGCCCGAGTACGGCAACATCGCCGCGCTCTACCGCATGGGCGACCCGGCCGCGTGCGAAGCCGCGTTCAAGGCGGCCGCGCATGCGGTCAAGCTGAAAGTCGTCAACCAGCGAGTCGTCGCCAATCCGATCGAGCCGCGCGCGCTGGCCGCCCAGTTCGCCGATGGACGCTTCACGCTGTACTGCCCTGCGCAGAACACGCATACGGTGCGCGGGCAGCTCGCGAAAGTATTCGGCGTTCCGGAAGATAAATTTCGCGTCGTCTGTACGGACGTCGGCGGCGGATTCGGGGCGCGCGGCTATGCGTACCCCGAGCATGCGGCCCTGCTGTTCGCCGCGCGCGCGCTCGGGCGCCCGGTGAAATGGCGCGCCGAGCGCTCGGAGAATTTCCTCGCCGAGGTCCATGGCCGCGACAGCGTCGTGGAGACCGAGCTCGCCCTCGACGCGCAATATCGGTTCACGGCGCTGCGCATGAAGTCGCTCGCCAACGTAGGCGCCTACGTGTCGAACTTCGGCGCCTGCGTGCCGGCGATGTCGGGCGCGCGCGCGCCGACCGGGGTGTACGCGATTCCGGTTCTCGATCACGAGGTGCGGATCCTGTTCACCAACACCTCGCCCGTGGATGCGTACCGCGGCGCGGGCCGGCCGGAGATGGGCTACCTGCTCGAGCGGCTGGTGTCGACTGCTGCGCGCGAGCTTGGCGTCGATCCGGTCGAATTGCGTTTGAAAAACCTGGTCCGTGCCGACCGGATGCCTTACAAGAATCCCGCCGGGGCGATCTATGACTGCGGCGATTTCGAGAAGATCCTGCGCGGTGCCCTGCAGGCGGCGGACTGGGGCGGCTTCGCGGGGCGCAAGGCCGCGGCGGAAAAGCGCGGCCTCCTCTATGGGCGCGGCATTGGCTGTTACGTCGAGATCACCGGCAGCGCGCGCACCAGCGAGAACGTGATCCTCGCCGTCGAGGGCGACGGCACGGTGACCCTGGTGTCGGGCACCCAGCAGATCGGCCAGGGCATACAAACGGCGTACGCGCAGATCCTGGCCGAACTGCTCGGCGTGGCGCCGGAGGCGGTGCGTGTGACCCAAGGCGACACGGACATCGCGAAGACCGGTGGCGGCGCCGGCGGTTCGCGCACTCTGCAGGTGGGCGGCAGCGCGACGCTCATTGGTGCGCGCGTGCTGATCGAAGCGGGGCGTCAACTCGCGGCGAAGGAGCTCGAGGCCGCGGCGACCGACATCGACTTTTCGGCCGGTCGCTATCGCATCGCCGGCACCGACCGGTCGATCGGCCTGGTGGAGCTTGCGGGGAAGCAATCCGAGCGGCGCATCCGCATCGAGCACACCGAAACCGTCGCCGGCCAGACCTGGCCGAACGGCTGCCAGATCGCGGAAGCCGAGGTCGATCCCGAAACCGGCGTGGTGCGCCTGGCCCGGCTCACGGCCGTCGACGACATCGGCCGGGTCATGAATCCGCTCATGGCCGAAGGCCAGGTGCACGGCGGCATTGCGCAGGGCATCGGGCAGGCTTTCATGGAGCAATCGGTCTACGACGAGACCGGCCAGCTGCTGACCGGGTCGTTCATGGATTACGCCATGCCGCGCGCCGAAGCCATTCCCGACCTGGAGACGGGCTTCGACCAGTCGGTGCCGAGCGGGCTCAATCCTCTCGGCGCCAAAGGCGTGGGCGAAGCCGGCTGCCACGGCGCGGTGCCGGCGGCAGTGAACGCCGTGCTGGATGCGATGGGTGCGAAAGGCGTGAAGACGCTCGACATGCCGCTTACGTCGGAGAAGATCTGGCGGGCGCTGCAGGTTGGCGCCGCGCGCGCCGCGTAGGCAGCTATTTCGCTCGCCAGCCGCCGTCGACCACAAGCGCGTGCCCGTGGATGTAGTTCGCGCCGTCCGAGGCCAGAAAACATACCGCCGCCGCCACGTCGTCTACCGTGCCGCGTACCCCGGCCGGGACAAGCGCGCGGATCTGGTCGTCGTTCACCGCGACGCCACGGCCGCTCATGTCGGGCACGCCCGGGCCGAGAATGGCCTGGGAGTGCTTGCGCAAGTCGGTCTGGATCGGTCCGGGACAGACGCAATTGACTGCGATCCCGCGCGCCGCGTAAGTGACGGCCATCTGGCGGGTCAGGCCGACCACGCCGTGTTTGGCTGCGATGTAGGCCGCGCCGCCGCCGGTGCCGTTGAGGCCGGCGACCGAAGCCATGTTGACGATGCGCCCATGCCCGCGCGGCAGCATTTCCTTCAACGCGCGCTTGCAGCCGAGGAATACGCTGGTGAGGTCGATGTCGATCACCCGCCGCCAGAGGGACTCGTCCATCTCGTCGACGTCGAAGTAGCCGTCGAGCACGCCGGCGTTGTTGACCATGATTGCGAGCGCGCCCAGGCCGGCAACCGCATCGGTCACGGCTTGATCGATCTCCTCCGCGCGGCTTACGTCGGCGCGTAGTCCGAGGGCGCGGCCGCCGGCAGCTTCGATCCGGCGCGCGGTCTCAAGCGCGGCCGCGTGGTCGATATCGATGGCCGCCACCGCGGCGCCCTCGGTGGCCAGGCGCAGGGCGATCGCCTGCCCGAGGCCGGAGCCGGCGCCTGTTACCACAGCCATGCGGGGTGCATTCGTCATCTGGGATCCTCTGCGCAGTTGGGTGAAAATCCTGACACCGATGGTAGTGTAGGCGGGACAACGGCTCCAGGAGAGGTCAGATGGGAACACTACAGGCAAGCACGGCGCTCGTCACCGGCGGCGCGCGCGGCATCGGAAGGGCGATTGCGCTGCGCTACGCCCGCGAAGGCGCAACGGTCATCGTTGCCGATATCGACGCGGAGGGCGCCGGATCCGTGGCTGCCGAAATCGGCGCGCTCGGCGGGACGGCGGAAGCGTTTCGCGTCGACATCGGCGAGCCGGCGGAAAGCGCGGGGATGGTGGCCCGGGTCGTCGAGCGCTTCGGCCGCCTCGACGTGCTGGTCAACAACGCGGGCGTCATCCGTGTCCGGCCGCTGCTCGAGGTGACCCCCGAAGACTGGGATTACATGAACAACGTCAACGCGCGCGGACTGTTCTTCGCGCTGCAGGCCGGTGCGCGGCAGATGATGCAGCAGGCATCACCAAAAGGACGGCCGCGCGGCAAGATCATCAACGTCGCATCCATCG
>JANMXB010000170.1:0-2463 GCA_031380765.1 Pseudomonadota bacterium
CGCTGGCGGCGACCAGCCTGAACCTCGTGCTTGGCTATGGCGGCATGATTTCGTTCGGCCATGCGGCCTTCGTCGGCGCGGGCGCCTATACCGCGTCGGTAATGATCGTGGAGGGCGTGACGAGCGCATGGCTTGGGTGGCCGCTCGCGATGGCGGTGGCGGGCCTTCTCGCGCTCGCCATCGGCGCGATGTCCCTGAGAACGCGCGGCGTGTATTTCATCATGATCACGCTCGCCTTCGCGCAGATGATCTATTACCTGACGGTCTCGATGAAAGCCTATGGGGGCGACGAAGGCCTCACGCTCGCGCAGCGCGCGTCGCTGGGCTTCGGTCTCGACCTCAAGGACGATGTCACTTTCTACTACGTGGTACTTGCGATTCTCGCGGTGGCCACTTATCTGATTTCCCGACTGGTCAACGCGCGCTTCGGGCGCGTCATCCAGGCAATCCGCGAAAACGAAACCCGCATGGAAGCCATTGGCTACGCGACCTTCCGGTACAAGCTCGTCGCTTTCGTCATTGCGGGTGCGCTGGGAGGCCTGGCCGGCGCCCTGCTCGCCACCCAGAACAGCTATGTCAATCCCGGCATCCTGCACTGGACCGAGTCGGGCAAGCTCATGATCATGGTGATTCTCGGCGGCGTCGGCCATCTCTACGGCGGGCTGATCGGCGCGGTGGGACTCCTGGGCCTGGAGGAGCTTCTCGCCAACCACAAGATCGGCTGGCTGGCCGCGCTGTATCCGAACTACCAGCAGCATTCCCTGCTTGCCGTCGGCGTCGCAATGCTGGGCGTGGTCCTGTATGCGCCGCAGGGCATTGCGGGCCTCTTCATGCGCAGGGGGAAGCATGGCTGAGGCGCTGCTGCGGATTGAAAGTCTGGCAAAGCGCTTCGGCGGCGTGGTGGCAACCGATCGCGTAAGCCTCGATGTTGCCGAAGGCGAAATCCACGCGCTCATCGGACCGAACGGCGCGGGCAAGACGACCTTGATCGCGCAGATTTCGGGCAGCCTCGCGCCGGACGCCGGCCGGATCCAGTTCGCCGGCGCGGACGTCACCGCAATGCCGCAGCACGACCGCGTGCGCTCAGGTCTCGCGCGCAGCTACCAGATCACCAGCATCTTCCGCAGGTTCAGCGTGGCGGAAAACCTTTCGCTCGCCGTGCAGGCACGCAGCGGATCGAGCTTCGGCTTCTGGCATCCCGTGGCGCGCGAAGCCCGGCTGATTGATGAGGCGCATGCAATCGCCTCCGATGTCGGCCTGGGGAGTCGCGCCGGCACCGTCGCGAGCAGCCTCGCGCATGCCGAGCAGCGCAGCCTCGAAGTGGGTCTCGCGCTGGCGACGAACCCCAAACTGCTGCTGCTCGACGAGCCGATGGCCGGCATGGGGCCGGACGAATCGCAGCGCATGATCGAACTGATCCAGCGTCTGCGCGAGAGGGTGTCGGTGCTCCTGGTCGAGCACGACATGGACGCGGTGTTCCGCCTTGCCGACCGCATCTCGGTGCTCGTGAACGGCGCCCTCATCGCTACCGGAACGCCCGCGGAGATCCGCACCAATACGGAAGTGAAGCGTGCCTACCTCGGCGACGAGGTTCCGGCATGAGCGGGTCGCTGCTCAGGCTTAGCGGCCTCGAAACCGCCTATGGCCAGAGCCAGGTCCTGTTCGGCATCGATATGGAGATCCGCGCCGGCGAAGTCGTCGCGCTGCTAGGGCGTAATGGCATGGGCAAGACCACCACCGTGCGCTCGATCATGGGCCTCACCCCGGCAAAAGCCGGATCGATCGAATTCCGCGGGCAGCGCATCGAAGCCGCGCCGCCGGACGCGATCGCGCGCTCCGGCATCGCCCTGGTTCCCGAGGGCCGCCAGATTTTCCCGAACCTCACCGTGCGGGAGAACCTTGCCGCGTTCGCCGGAATCCGCAACGGCAGCACGGACCCCTGGACAGTCGAAAAGGTATTCCGCCTGTTTCCGCGCCTTGCCGAGCGCTCCGACAACATGGGCAACCAGCTCTCCGGCGGCGAGCAGCAGATGCTCGCAATCGGACGGGCTCTGGTGACCAACCCGCACCTCATGATCCTCGACGAGGCCACCGAAGGCCTCGCGCCGCTGATCCGGGAGGAGATCTGGCATTGCCTCGCAGGACTGCGCGCGGCAGGGCAGACGATCCTCGTGATCGACAAGTACGTGGAAAGGCTGATCGGCCTAGCGGACCGGCACACGATCATCGAGCGCGGGCGCGTGGCGTGGGAGGGGACGTCTGCCGAGCTCGATGCCGATCATGGACTGTGGCATCGGTATCTCGGTGTCTAGCCTGAATCTGCCACTTTTGTTTCAGAAACTCTAGTCTAGGAGCGGCTCTCAGGGGAATTGGTGTATCGTTATCGGTACATTTTAAGGGAAGGAAAGCATGGCTGTCATGTCTTTGCTCGACGAGCTTGATGCCCCAATTCCGCACGACTAG
>JANMXB010000193.1:0-1785 GCA_031380765.1 Pseudomonadota bacterium
GTGGAGACCGAAAAATAATGGCGAAGGTACAGCTGCGCGACGTGCGCAAGAGCTACGGCGACCTCCAGGTGATCCACGGCGTGTCGATGGACATCGAGGACGGCGAGTTCGTGGTCATCCTCGGGCCTTCGGGGTGCGGCAAGAGCACGCTGCTGCGCACGGTCGCGGGCCTCGAGACAATCAGCGGCGGCGAAATCGTGATCGGCGACCGGGTGGTGAACCGGCTCGAGCCCAAGGACCGCGACATTGCGATGGTGTTCCAGAACTACGCCCTCTATCCCCACATGTCGGTGCGCGAGAACATGGCTTACGGCCTGAAGATCCGCGGCCTGCCCCTTGCGGACATCGAGGCGCGGGTGGCCCGCGCCGCCGGCATCCTCGAATTGTCCCAGCTCCTCGATCGCAGGCCGCGCGAGCTTTCCGGCGGCCAGCGCCAGCGGGTCGCCATGGGCAGGGCCATCGTGAGGGAGCCCGCGGTGTTCCTGTTCGACGAGCCGCTGTCGAACCTGGATGCCAAGCTCAGGGTCCAGATGCGCGCCGAGCTGCAGGCCCTGCACCGGCGCCTGTCGACCACGAGCCTCTATGTGACCCACGACCAGATCGAGGCGATGACCCTGGCGCACCGCATGATCGTCATGAACGCCGGGCGCGCGGAGCAGATCGGGGCGCCGCTGGATGTTTACGCGAAGCCGGCGAGCACGTTCGTTGCCTCGTTCATCGGGTCGCCCCCCATGAACCTGATTCCGGCCGAGCGCCAGGGCAAGCCGGTGCTGCAGGGCGTGCGCCCGGAGCACCTCGAGCCCTGCGCAAAGAGTGATGCGAAGATGACCGCGGCGATCGACCTGGTCGAGCCGCTCGGCGCCGATACGCTCGCCCACGGCGTGGTGAACGGCGCGCGCATCATCGTGCGGCTGCCGGCCTCCACAGCCGTGACCGAGGGGGACCTGCCGTTGCGGTTCGCTCCGGCCAGCGAACATTTCTTCGACGCCGCGAGCGGCAAGCGGATCGAGTGAGGCCCGCGGCCCCAGGTGTCTGAGCACTGGCCCTATCCCCGTGTCGTCGCACACCGCGGCGGCGGCACGCTCGCGCCGGAGAATACCCTCGGCGCGATCCGCCACGGCGCTTCGCTGGGATTCCGCGGCGTCGAGTTCGACGTGATGCTCGCGGGCGGGGGGGTGCCGGTGCTGATACACGACGAAACATTCGACCGCACTACCTCGGGCCGGGGAAGCGTGCCAATGGTTGCCTATGCCGACATCGAGAAGTTCGATGCGGGCGCGTGGCACAGCGCAGCCTTCAAGGGTGAGAAAGTCCCGACTTTCGAGGCGGCCGCGAAACTTTGCCGCGAGCTCGGCCTCTGGGCGGATGTCGAGATCAAGCCCGCCGACGGCTACGAGGCGCAGACCGGCCGCGAGGTCGGGCGCATGGCGCAGGAGCTTTGGCAAGCGGCAGCACCGGCGCCGCTGCTTTCATCCTTTTCGATGGACGCGCTTGCCGCTGCCCGGGTAACCGCGCCCGGCATTGAGCGGGCTCTGATCGTGCACAAAATTCCTTCAGACTGGAAGGCGCGCGTTGAAGAAGTCGGCTGCGTTGGCCTGATCTGCGACTACCGGGAGCTGACGCATGACCACGCCGACGCCGTGCATTGCGCTGGCTACACCGTTGCTTGCTGGACCGTCAACGATCCCGCCCAGGCCCGCAAGCTCTTCGGCTGGGGCGTCGACTGCATCGTGACAGACCGGCTGGATCTGATCGGGCCGGACTTTAGCTGAGGCTCTGCTAGAC
>JANMXB010000259.1:0-3449 GCA_031380765.1 Pseudomonadota bacterium
TGTATCACCTCCTCACCGGCCGGCTGCCGTTCCAGGCGAGCAACAATTTCAGCCTCATCTACCAGATCACCAACCTCGATCCCCCGTTGCCCACTTCGATCCGCCCCGAGATCCCGGCGCGCGTCGAGGCGATCATCATGCGCGCGATGGCGCGCGAGCACGATGACCGTTATCCGGACTGGGAGGCGTTTTCGCTCGACCTGGCCGAGGCATTTCGCAGCGAGTACTTCAACGCGGAGCGGTCCGGCTTCGCGGACACGGACAAGTTCGAAACACTGCGCACGCTCGTGTTTTTCGAGAATTTCACCGACGCGGAGCTGTGGGAAGTCGCCAACATGTCATCCTGGCGCAGCGCCAGTGCCGGCGAGGTACTCATGAAGGAAGGCGAGCCCGGCGACTTTTTCTGCATCCTTGCGGACGGCGAAGTAAAGGTCACCAAGCGGGGCAAGCTGCTCAATCTGCTTCGCACCGGGGAGGCGTTCGGGGAAATGGCGTATCTTTCCAAATCTGCGCCAGTGAGGGTTGCGGATGTGACCGTTATGGCCGATGCAAAGATCATTTCCGTGCCGACGCCGAACCTGGAGCAGGCATCTGATTCCTGCCGTCACAAGTTCGACCGGGCGTTCATGGAAATCCTCGTCGAGCGCCTCACGATGGCCAACATCCGGCTCTCCGGCGTGTAAGGCGAGGCATGTCCAAGGCCGAACCGGCAACGCTCCCCGAACGGATCGGAAAATACCCGGTCGTCGCCAAGCTTGGCGAAGGCGCCACCAGCGAGGTCTACCTGTGCCACGACCCGTTCAACGAACGTGACGTGGCGGTAAAGCGCATATTCCCCGAGACGCTGCGCGATGGCGCCGGCGGCGGCGTATATAAAAAGCTCTTTCTTGCCGAAGCGTCGCTCGCGGGCAAACTCTCCCATCCGCATATCGTCGCCATCTACGACGCAGTGGTGGAGGACGATTCCGGCTATATCGTGATGGAGTACGTCGCAGGCGGAACGCTCGAGCCCCATACCGCCGCGGACAATCTCCTTGCGATCGACAAGATCGTCGAGATCGTGTTCAAGTGCACCCGGGCGCTCTCATACGCCAACCAGCTTGGGGTTACGCATCGCGACATCAAGCCGGGCAACATCCTGATGTCAGGCCCCACCGACATCAAGATCTCGGATTTCGGCCTCGCGCTTTCCACCGGCACCGACGCGACCCCTGTATCGGGCATCGGCTCACCTGCCTACATGTCGCCCGAGCAGATCCGCGAGCAGGCGCTTACGCAGCAGACCGACATCTACTCGCTTGGCGTGGTGATGTACCAGCTGCTTACCGGGCATCTGCCCTACCAGGCGTCGAACAGCTTCAGCATGATCTACCAGATTACGACGGCCGATCCCCCACCCCCTTCGTCCCTGCGCGACGGCATACCGATGTCGGTGGACAGAATCGTGCGCAAGGCGATGCAGAAAGACCAGGCCCGGCGCTACCAGACCTGGGAGGATTTCGCCAAGGACCTGGCCGATGCGTTCAAGGCCGAAAGCCTGTCCAGAAAGAGCGAGGAATTTGCCGACAGCGAGAAATTCAACGCGTTGCGCGCGATGCACTTCTTTCACCGTTTTTCCGACCCCGAGCTGTGGGAAGTTGTCGCCACCGGCAGCTGGGAAAAGGTCGCGGCGGGCGCCATGCTGATGCGCGAAGGCGATCCCGGCGAGGATTTCTGCCTGCTTGTTTCAGGTGAGTTGAAGGTCACCAAGAACAAGAAACTGCTCAACGTACTCGGCGCGGGGGAGTGCGTCGGGGAGATGGCTTACCTGTCGGATTCGAGCAAGGTGCGCGGCGCCAGCGTCAGCGCGAACAGCGAATCGCGCATCGTGCGCATGAGGGTCGCGGACCTCGCGAACGCAAGCGAAGCGTGCCGGCTCAAATTCGAGCGCGCCTTCATCGGCATCCTGGTGGAGCGGCTGAACCTCGCCAACACGCGCCTGACGAGCGCCTGAGCGAACACCTGGACTGGAAGAGGGGCTTGCCGCCCCACCGACGAATTCACCGTTGACATGCACAGGCGCCGGGTCGGTACAGCGTTGCCCGCTGTCCCGTTTTCGTTCACTATTGCATTACAAATGTAATGCAAAGGATGCTCATGAAAACTGCTGCCATTCCCGCGGTCCGCGTTTCGCCTGAACTGCGCCAAGCCGCCGAAGAGGTTCTCCAGTCCGGCGAGACCTTGTCCGGATTCGTCGAGGATGCGGTGCGCCGCAATGTCGAGTTCCGCCATGCCCAGAAAGCTTTCATCGAGCGCGGATTGGCATCGGGCCAGGCCGCCAGAAAGTCGGGCGAATATGTCCCGGCAGCCGCGGTACTGGGCAAGCTCGCGCGGCGGTTGGACAAGGCGCGCAAGGGCCGCACCGGCCGGGCAGGTGCCAAAGCGGCGGCATGAACCGGTTCAAGGTCCGCTTTACTCCGGAAGCGGAAGCGGACCTGCTGCGCCTGTTCGATTTTCTTCTGGCGCAGGACGCCGCAGTAGCCGAAAAAGCCCGGGCGGCGGTCGCGAAGGCGATCGAACTGCTCAAGGTGTTTCCGTTTTCGTGCCGCAAGGCCCTGGGCGGTGACGGCAACCCGTTCCTGCGCGAACTCATCGTTCCCTTCGGCGGGTCCGGCTATGTCGCGCTGTTCGAGATCGAGAACCGGGAGACTGTCACTCTCCTCGCCGTCCGCCACCAGAAGGAAGAGGACTACCACTGAGGCGCCGGCGCACGCTGTGGCTGATCGCCGATGCGCTCCTCGGCCTGCCCAGGCTCCCGACGGCGTTCGATCCCAGGTGCATCTTCTAGCGGTGGATGACCGTGCCGCTCGCAGCGTCCCACAGGGACTTCCTTCGGTCGTCATAGGTCATCTTCTCCAGCGACATGGGTGCCCGGATCATGTAGCCGGCGAGCTTCATGCGGCTCTCTGCATCGTGCGCGCCCGCCCGCACCTGGTTGTGCGCAGAAAACCCGCCGCAGTAGCGCCAGCCAAGCATCTTCACCCGCAGCTCGTCGGTGATTGCCCGCTCCTTCACCAGGAACGCAAGCACCGCGCGCCGAAAATCTCCGGCAAGTGAGCGCTTCGGGCACCGGCGGCAGCGCGCTGAACGTGCCATCGGCCCCGAACACGCTATCGGCGGCGAGCACATGCAGGTGTGGGTTGAAGTTGGCCAGGTCCCCGAAGATCTGCACGAACAGGATCAGGCCCGGCCGTGCGCCGGGGGAAGGTGAAGTTCGGTATAAACCTTGAAATGCAATATGCCTTTAGAACATATCGTTCGCAGCCTTGATTGGCGGGACATTGAGTACGCCGTCAACGACCTTGCGGAGCACCTCGTCGCGCAGTTCATCCATCGTCGATCCACGGCCGCCAGCGCAGTTCCTCTCCATCTCGGGGTTTGCGACGAATCCTGCTGACGTGACGCCGCCA
>JANMXB010000268.1:0-2818 GCA_031380765.1 Pseudomonadota bacterium
TGCGGATACGCCTGGCGAAACCGATATGCGCGGCTGTCGAAACCGGCGCCGAGGATCACGACCTGCGTCGCCCCATCGGAAGCAGCACGCTTAAGCGCCGCGTCGATGTACTGCGTCCTCACGTTGACGATCGAGAAAGCCGCGAACGCGTCCCCGCTCCGGTCGATGACGCCGCGCGCATCGGCGTAATTGTCCGGGAAGATCGAAAGGGGCCACGGGCACAGCTTCTCCGCCAGGTCGTCGGAATTGCGCAGCTTCGGGTCCGGATTGCGTGCGCCGATGGCGCGGTACAGGCACACCCACTCCGCGGTGGATGCGGGCATCCCTGGCCGCACGGCCAGCGCGGGTTGGATGGCGCAGATGCAGGCAAGCGCGAGCGCGATCAACGCAGTCTTCACAGGATTTCCCCCTCAACCTGGTGAAGCGCTAATTGTGACCCAGATGCACCTTGGCGAGCGCGCTGCCGCACGGCGCGAAACCTGCGCCAAACCGACCATTTTGTACAAACTGTACAATCCGGCTATAATGCAGCCCACACCCTTCGACCGAGCCGACCCATGGCCACCGCAAACGCAGTCCGCCGCGCCCCGACCCCGCGTGCCTTCCGCAACCGCCGCGGCGAGCTCGTCGAGATGCTCGCCGTCCCTGCCACGCGCCTCAAGAACGAACTGGCGGGGATCCTCGACCAGGCGGCGCGCGACGGCGTGGTGGCGATCACCCGGCACGATTCGCCCCGGGCGGTCATCCTCTCGATCGAGGAGTTCGACTCGCTGGTCGAGGCGCGCACGCAGCGCCTGGAGGACCTGGGCGCGGAGTTCGATGCGCTGCTCGCGGGCATGCAGGCACCCGCGTCGAGAAAAGGCATGCGGGCCGCCTTCGATGCCCCGCCCGCGGCGCTCGGCCGTGCGGCGGTCAAGGCGGCGCGCAAGCGCTGAAGCGCCCGCGTGGCGGGCTCGGCGCGCATCTACGTCCTTGCCGGTGTCAACGGCGCGGGCAAGAGCAGCATCGCCGGCGCGGCTTTCCGCAATGCCGGCGCCGATTACTACAACCCCGACGAGGCCGCTCGCAAGCTGAGGCAGTCGCGGCCGGCGCTTGCGCAACGCGAGGCCAACAGCCTGGCGTGGCAGCAGGGTAAGCGTCTGCTGGAAAAGGCGATCGAGCGGCGGCTCGACTTCGCCTTCGAGACCACGCTCGGCGCCGCGACGATTCCCGCGCTGCTGCGCGACGCGGCTTCCCGCGGCTTCGCGGTCAACATCTGGTATGTCGGCCTGTCGAGCGTGGAGCTTCATCTCGCCCGGGTGCGCGCGCGCGTCGCGCGGGGCGGCCACGACATCCCCGAGGCGGACATCCGGCGGCGCTACGAACACAGCCGGCTCAACCTCATCGACCTGTTGCCGCACCTGGCGGCGCTGCGGATGTACGACAACAGCGTCGAGGCGGCTCTGGCCGAAGGCAAGCCGCCGGAACTTACGCTGGTGCTTCACATGGAAAAGGGCAGGATCCTGAACGCAGCCGCGCTGCGCGGCACGCCCGACTGGGCCAAGCCCATCGTCGCGGCGGCCATGAAGATGCGAAAATCCTGAAGAATTATTTTAAGAGGGCGCGTGGCTATTGGCTCTTCTGGCGATTTTGTTCCGGTACCGGTACATTTCAGATGGGCTGAATGCGGCTCGCCTTCATCACTCCAGTCTACCGCCGCTTAACCCGCCCCCAGAAGCCGGCGCGAAAGCAGGGACTGCATGTCGCGCCGGCCATCGGCCACAACGTAGACGTATACCTTCCTGCCGGTCACCCGGCAGATCAGCCGGTAGGGTTTGAAAAATACCTGGCGGTACTCGCGGATGCCGAGTTCCAGCAGTTCCCTGGGATGGGAGCCGCGCTCGGGAAATTCCGCCAGTCCGGCGACGGCCTGCTCGAGCCTGCCGAGCACCCGCCCGGCGCTCGCCGGGCTGTCATATTCGGCGATGTAGCCGGTGATCTCCGCCAGGTCGCTTTGCGCGCCCAGCGTAAGCAGCACCTCGAAGGGCATCAGCGCGCGATTTTCTTGCGCAGGGCGCCGATCGCTTCGGCCGCGGGCATGACCTTGCCTTCCTCGACTTCGCGGCTTCCAAGCGCCAGGATTTTGAGCAGTGCCATGGTTTCCTGTGTCTGCTCATAGGTGGCCACGTCCTGCATCACCGCCTTGGCTTCGCCGTTCTGGGTGATGACGAGCGCGCTGCGCTCCTCGGCCAGGGTGCGCACGATTTGCGCGGCGTTGGCCTTCAGGTAGCTGATCGGCTTGATGCGGGTCGAATACTTCATGGCGCGGCTCCTGTGCAAGATAGAACCGAATTTAGTCCGAATTCGGTCCGCAGACAAGCGGGGGAACGCCGGCGCTTCGTGACCGACATCCGAGTTGATCGGACGCGAGCCGCACTAAGTGCGAAAACGAACAGATGCCGCGACTCCGGCCGTGTAACGTCCGGACATGCTCTACAAATTCCTCACCGAACACCGCGACGAGCTGATCCGGCGCTGCAGGCAAAAGGAGGCGAGGCGGAAGCCCTCCCGGCATCCTGCAGTCACCGAACATGGCGTGCCGATGTTCATGCAGCAGCTTACCGACACGCTGCGCCACGAGAAGCTCGCGAGCGCCCAAATGTTCGCCAAAGCCGATCCGCCCCCGCTGCCGCTGTCGATCGGCCGCGCCGCGGCCCTGCACGGTGCCGAGCTGCTGCGCCTGGGTTACACCGTCGACCAGGTGGTGCGCGACTACGGCGACGTCTGCCAGGCCGTCACCGAAATGGCGATCGAGCAGAAAGAGCACATCGCCATCGAC
>JANMXB010000286.1:0-4445 GCA_031380765.1 Pseudomonadota bacterium
CGCCGCGCGCGGGCACGCTCGTCGAGCTGCTCGTCGCCGAAGGCGATGTGCTCAAGGAAGACGACGTGGTCGCGGTAATCGAGTAACGGCATGTTCATCGGACACTTCGCGCTGGCTTTGGGAGCCAAGAAGGTGGCGCCAAAGGTGCCTCTCGGCACGCTGTTCCTGGCCGCCCAGTTGGCCGATCTCGTCTGGCCGACGCTCGTGCTGCTCGGAATCGAAACGGTCGTGGTCGTGCCCGGCATCACAGCTTTCACGCCGCTCGATTTCGTGAGTTATCCGTATTCGCACAGTCTTGTCGCTCTGACGGGCTGGGCTTTCGCGCTTGCCGCCGCGTACGTCCTGGCGCGGCATGGCAAGCGCCGCGAAGCGATTACCATTGCCGTCCTCGTGCTGAGCCACTGGGTACTGGACGTGCTGACCCATCGCCCCGACATGCCAGTGTCGATCGGCGGGGCCGAGCGGCTTGGTTTCGGCCTGTGGAATTCGATCCCGGCAACTATCGCGGTTGAGGTGCCGATGTTCGCGATCGGCGTGCTCCTGTATTTCAAAGCGACGAAGCCTGCGGACCGTACCGGCAAAGTCGCGCTTTGGTCGCTGGTGGGATTCCTGCTTGTCGTTTATGTGGCGAACATCTTCGGGCCGCCCCCGCCGGGCGCGATGGCGGTTGCGTGGGCTGCCCAGGCGCTCTGGCTGCTGGTCTTGTGGGCCTACTGGATCGACCGCCACCGCACTGCAGCGCCCGCCGGGTAGAATCCTCCCGGCAATCCAAACTGGTCGGGCGCCCGATGATGGTGGCGCGACGACCCATAACGGAGGACACCATGTTCAAGCACATCGCCGGCGCGCTGGCCGCGGCATTCATCGCAAGTTCTGTCGTTGCACAGCCTTACCCGGGCAAATCGATCCGCATCGTCGTGCCGTTCGCGCCAGGAGGCACGTCGGACATCCTCGCACGCGCGATCGCCCCGAAACTGACGGAAGCCTGGGGCCAGCCAGTCGTCGTCGAGAACAAGACCGGGGCCAACGGCAACGTGGGCGCCGAATTCGTGGTCCGCTCGGCTCCGGACGGCTACACGATGCTTCTGTCCGACGTGGGTGCGATCGCGATCAACCCGAGCGTCTACCCGAACATGCCCTTCGATCCGGTAAAGGACTTCTCGCCGATCGTCATGCTGTCCTACTCCCCGCACGTGCTCGCGGTGCACCCGTCCGTGCCCGCCACCAACGTCAGGGAACTGGTCGCCTATGCCAAGGCGAACCCGGGCAAACTCAACTTCGCCAACTCGGGCACCGGCGGTGCGCCGCACCTCGCCGGCGTCGACTTTGCCCAGCGCACAGGCATCCAATGGGCCTACATCCCTTACAAAGGCGGCTCGCAGGCTGTGACCGACGTCGTCGCGGGCCAGTCGAATGTCCTCTTCAACGGGATGCTCGCCACCTATCCTTCAGTCAAGGGCGGACGGCTGCGCGGCATCGCGGTTTCGAGCACGCAGCGCGTGCCCTCCGCGCCCGAGCTGCCGACGCTGATCGAATCGGGCCTGCCCGGGTTCGTGACGGGTTCCTACCAGGGCCTGCTCGCCGCTGCCGGCACGCCGCGCGACATTGTCGTAAAGCTCAACGCCGAGGTCACCCGGATCCTCAACACCCAGGACATGAAGGACATGCTCGCCAAGCAGGGCACCGAAGTGCGCGCCGGCCCGCCCGAGGAGCTCGGCGGCTTTATCGCCAGCGAAAAGGCGCGCTGGGCCAAGGTGGTGAAGGAGAACGGGATCAAGGCCGACTAGCCGGATTTATATTCTTTTGTCTAAGGAGATCGGCTCTGGGAGCCCGTCTCCGGTCGTTTTAATTGCCAATAAGGAAAATAATTTCGCATGGATATCCCGCCCAACCCCTTCAAGCGCGCGCTCAAGGCCCGCAAGGTGCAGATCGGCCTCTGGTCGAGCCTGTCGTCGAATTACACCGTCGAGGTGATCGCCGGCGCCGGCTTCGACTGGCTGCTGCTCGACCAGGAGCATTCGCCGAACGACCTGGAGAGCGTCCTCTCCCAGTTGCAGGCGGCCGCTGCGTACGCGAGCCATCCGGTGGTGCGCGTGCCGTGGAACGACATGGTCACCATCAAGCGCCTTCTGGACGCCGGGGCGCAGTCGCTGCTGATTCCCTATGTCTGCAACGCCGAAGAGGCGAAAGCTGCGGTTTCATACACCCGCTATCCGCCGGCCGGCGTTCGCGGGGTCGCAGGCACGACGCGCGCCACCCGCTTTGGGCGGGTCAAGGACTACGCCAAGAGGGCGCACGAGGAACTCTGCGTGCTGGTGCAGGTCGAGACCGAAGAGGCCATGAAAAACATCGAGGCGATTTGCGCGGTGGACGGCGTGGACGGCGTATTCATCGGCCCTGCGGATCTGCATGCGTCGATGGGCTATCCCGGGGAGACCTCCAACCCGAAGATCCTGCCCCTGATCGAGGAGGCGATGCGCCGCATCGCAAAGGCAGGCAAGGCGCCGGGTTACCTTTCGCCGATCGAGGCGGACGCCCGCCGCATGCTCGCCGCGGGCACGCTTTTCTGCGCGGTGGGCGCCGACGTCGGGCTTCTCGCGCGCGGCGCCGAAGCCCTCTGTGCAAAATTCAAATAAGCAAAGGAACCGGAATGAAACCCCACATCATCATCGTCGCGAAGCTCCACCAGCCCACGCAGGAAATCCTCGAGAAGGAATTCACCGCGCACCGGCTTTACGAGGCGACCGACCGCGAAGCGTTCCTCAAGGCGCTCGCGCCCAAGGTGGAAGGCGTCGCCAGCGGCGGTCCCGGCGTCAACGCGGCAATGATGGACGCGCTCCCCAAATTGAAGCTGATCTCGCATTTCGGCGTCGGCTACGACTCGGTCGACGTCGGTGCGGCAAGTGAGCGCGGCATCCGCGTCACCAACACGCCGGACGTCCTCAACGACTGCGTGGCCGACACGGCGATGGCCCTGGTGCTGAACGTGATGCGTAAGTTCCCGCAGTCCGAGGGCTATCTGCGCTCGGGTTTCTGGGCGCCGCGCGGCGGCTATCCGCTCGCAACGTCGCTGGGCGGCAAGACCATGGGCATCGTTGGCCTCGGCCGAATCGGCGAGGCCATCGCGAAACGCGCGCAGGCCTCCGGCATGAAGATCGCCTATCACAACCGCAACAAGAAGGCGGTGGCGCATCCGTACCACCCGGATCCGGTATCGCTGGCCAAGGCCTCGGACGTGCTGATGCTCGTCACGCCGGGCGGGGCGGAGACGAAGAATCTCGTCAACGCGAAAGTGCTCGATGCGCTCGGCCCGAAAGGGTACCTCGTGAACATTTCGCGCGGCTCGGTAGTCAACGAGCCCGTGCTGCTCAAGTACCTGCAGGAAGGCCGCATCGCCGGCGCGGGGCTCGACGTTTTCGCGGAGGAGCCGAAAGTGCCGGCGGGATTCTACTCGCTCGACAACGCGGTGCTCTTCCCGCACGTGGGCAGCGCAACGCACGAAACGCGCTTCGCCATGGGGATGCTGCAGGTGGACAACCTCAGGGCGCTCTACGCGGGCAAGCCGCTCCTCACGCCCGTCGTGTAAGGCGGCAGAATAGCCGGGCGGGCTGGATGGAACAGCCCGCCCCGAGGGCTATTTCTTCTTCTTCTTTTCCTCTTCTTCGTCTTCGGCCTCTTCGCCGAAGCCTTCCGGCACCGAAACCCCGGTCTCATCGATGGTGTGATTCATCGGCGGGCTGACACCCACGTCACCGGCGAAGCCGTAGTTGATCTGCTGCGCCACGCTGTCGGTGTCGAAGCCGGCCTTCGAGGCTTCGGCGACGGCGGCTGCGGCCGTTCCCTGCACGCTGGACACCGTGGAACCCTGGAGCTGTTGCGAGGCATTCGCCGCAAGCAGGGCTCCGTTCCCGATGACCGAGGAACCCGGGGCAAAGATCAACCCCGGCGGCAAACCGGGTGACACAAAGTTCAGGAAGCTCGCATTCAGCGTCTGTACGTTGAGCGGAGTCTGGGTCAGGATCAACGGAGCACCCGGAGACCCCAGCGTCGTTCCGACAGCCCCCGCAATCACGACCGACCCGCTAGTGTTTATTGTCAGCGGGAAGGTTGATGTGCCGTTGTTTACGAGGATCTGGCCGCCGTTCGTGCTCGAAAGCGTGAAGTTATTGGCGCCAGTTCCGCTGGCCGCATCGTTGACCGAGATGAGCGGTGTAGATGGTGTCGGGGCAGCACCGCTGACCGTGATTCCGCCGCCGAACACCGAAGTGCCGGGAGCGTCGGTAGTGAATGTGGACAGTGGGATGGTGGACCCCACCGAGCTGCCGAAGGTCGTCACACCGCTGCTGTTTACGGTGAGCGACTGCCCGCCGACCGTAGTGCCGTTTACCGTCCCGGTCAACGTCGCGTTGCCGGCGCCGGTGCTGATGAGCAAGGCATTGTTCCCC
>JANMXB010000340.1:0-5480 GCA_031380765.1 Pseudomonadota bacterium
GCAGGGGCGCGCAGCCCCGCCGTCCCGGTCCTCGAGCAGCGAATTTCAGCGGCGGGGGTCTCCGACCGGATAAAATTCGCCTCTATTCGACGAGATATCGAACGGTTGATGATTGCAAGCGATGTTCTGCTCTTCCCCTCCCGGGGTGAAGGCTTGGGCATGGTCGCAGTGGAAGCGCAGGCCGCGGGACTGCCTGTGCTTGCGTCCAGTGCGGTCCCGCGCGAGTGCGTGGTAGTTCCCGGACTTGTGCGCTTCCAGAAGTTGGAGGCAGGTGCGTCGCAGTGGGCTGCGGATTTGCTGGAGCTTGCCGAAGGGCCCCGCGACGCTATCGCCGCGAACCGGACGGTGGCGCAGTCCCCGTTCGCGATCGCAAACTCGGCGCAAGCGCTCCTGAAGCTGTACGCCACCGCCTCATTGGTGTGATCAATTTCGTTTCCAACCTCCCGCAGGATCTACGGTCGGGCGGATTTTCGGGAATGAATGCAGCGGCCTTTACTGCACTCAGCGGCTCCCACGAAGTTGGCTACGTCGGCCCGATCAATCCGCCTGCATTCGCACTGGAGAAAATGGCATCCAAACTCAAGCGCCTGGCCGGGTCGCGCGGAGACTTTTTTTTCTTTTCGGCGCGCCGGCTCAACTCGATCGCACGCGAGGTCGCTTCCCGTTGCAATACGGAAGGTGCGCTTGATTTTTTCCATGGATTCACGCCGTGGATTCTGACCCGGCCGGTAGGGCCGTACATTGCCTGGAGCGATTGCACGTTCCGCGACTATGTCGATATCTATCATCGGCGTACTGAGTTCACGAGCGAAGATCTCACGCGTATCGAGCAATCGGAGGCTGACTGGCTGAAAGGAGCGCGACGCGTCCTGTTCACGAGCGAATGGGCGGCAAAACGTGCTGTTTGTGACTACGGCCTCGCCGCAGAACGTGTCGCCTGCGTGGGAATTTTCGGTGAAATCGAGATGCCGGCACAGGATGCCTATGTAGAGGGAAGCGAATTCGTGTTCGTCTCTACCGACTTCAACGCCAAAGGCGGCCACATCGTCCTGGCGGCGCTTCGCGAAGTAAGAAAGCGCCATCCGGATGCAAGCCTGGTAGTTGTTGGGGATCGGCCGGCGGGTGCGATCGACGAGGCTGGGGCGAAGTTCACCGGGTTTCTGCACAAGGAGATTCCAGATGAGCGCCGCCTGTTTGGAGAGATCCTGGGCCGAGCGCGCGCAGTTGTGCACCCGACACGCCGTGACATCGCACCGCTGCTTTTGGTCGAAGCGGCCTATTTTGGATGTCCGGCGATCTCCTCCCGGAAGTTTGCGATTCCAGAAGTGGTGGAAGACGGACACACGGGAATCCTTCTGGAGGATTCGTCACAAGCAGGCGCCGTGGCTGATGCCATGTGCCGGATGCTTGATCACGAGGATGAATATCGCAGCATGCGAGTCGCTACCTGGTCCCGATCGCGCGAGCGGAATTCCAGAGAGCGTTTTGAAGATCGCCTGCTCGCGGCCGTTTTTGAATGAAGATCCTGTTTCTCGGCCAGGTCGGCCCGGGGCAGACGTCCCTCATGCGCATGCGCGCGCTCGGGCGCCTCGGGCACACGGTCCGGGGCGTGCATACGAGCGACGGGTGGAGCCGCGTTTCCTGGCTCGGGCGGCAGGTGCAGCGGCGGCTGCAGCGCGGCCCGGTGATCGACGACATCAACCGATCCGTGCTTGCGGCAGCGCGTGAGTTCCGGCCGGACCTTGTCTGGGCAGAGAAGCAGGAATATCTGCGGGTTGAAACCATGGAAGCACTGCACATGCTGGGTGCGAGGCTGGTGCACTTCACGCCCGATCCGTATTTCGCTCTGCGATGGAAACGCACGCGCCTCATGGACTGCGCAATGCGGGCATTCGACGTGCTTGTCTATTGCAAGTCCTATGAGCGGGGCGCCTACGCGGCGATGGGCAAGCCCCTGGTCTACATGCCGCTTGGGTATTGTGACGAGGTACATCGCCCGCTGCCGTCCCCCGATCCGCAGTGGAAATGCGCGGTCGGTTTCCTCGGCGGGTGGGAGCCGCGCCGTGAGCGCCTGCTTCACGCCGTGGCCGCCGCGGGTGCCGACCTCAAGATCCGGGGTGGCTACTGGGACTTCCTGCGCGACGGGAAGTGGACCCCTCGCCGGCATCTGATTCTGAGCCAGCTTGCCGGGGGGAAGAGGTTCGGTTTTCATCGCGACGAATTGCTCGCCTTGGCGCATCAGGGCGGCGAGGTTTACGCGGACGACTATGCGCGCGCCCTGACCGGTGCCGCAATCGGCCTGGGCTTTCTGCGTGTGGTCTGCCCTGACCAGCACACCACGCGCACCTTCGAAATTCCGGCGTGCGGCAGCCTGCTGCTGGCAGACCGGACCGAAGAGCACCAGGCGTTTTTCGAAGAGGGGGGCGAGGCGGAATTCTTCGCTACCTCCGAGGAACTCCTGGACAAGGTCAGGTTCTATTGCGGCAACGAATCCGCGAGGCGCAAGGTTGCCGCGGCGGGAAATTTGCGCTGCATCGAAGGCAAGTATGCTTATGTGCACCGGCTTCGGGCCGCGCTAGACGTGATCGGCCGAGCGTAGGTTTCACCTGCATGCGATCGACGCCGACTGGGCATCCTTCAGCGCTCGAGCGCCTGCTGATTTTCCTCGAGCTCAGCGGGTGGTTGCGCCCGCGCGGTGATATCGTTGCCCGTCGGGTGTCATGGCGACGGGAATCATGGATACTTTGATCTCAATTCTGGTGTGCTTGGGGGCTTTCGTTGTGCTGGTATGGCTGGTTCGGCGCGACGGAATGTCATTCGGGCTTCCGATCGCTTACCTCTTTTCGCTATTGCTCATCCACGTTCCCGGGGCATACGCCCACCTGATCGGAGGCGATTCCCTTTTCGATTCGGATCTAGTGGCGGTGGGGATCTGGTTCACGGCGGTTGGTGCGGTCTGTTTCGTCACCGGGGTATGGTTGGACACGCGATTTTCCCGCGAGAGGACGCAGGAACGCCAGAAGGCAGACGATCTCCAGCACTTTGAATTGTTCTGCTTGATTGGCGGTTGGATATTCACCTATGGCCTCAGTTTCCTGCTTGTCATCCCGTCGTTCGGCGCCGTAGTTGAAAAGGCGGGCGCTGTTTGGTTGCTTGGAGTCCTCCTGGGTTTGCAGTCTGCTCTCAGTCGCCGCGATTTCAAATGGGCAGCGCTTTGGTTCAGTGCCCTGGCCCTCTATCCTGTCATGGGATTGCTGATGGGAGGGTTCCTGAGTTACGGCTCCAAGGCGGTAATTATTGTCATCTCGGTCTATTTCATTTCGATCCGAGGCGTCGGAAGGCTCATTGGCGGTACCTTGGTTGTGGTGTACGTGGGTCTCAGCATTTTTGTGAATTACTACCAGCATCGGGACGACATTCGCAACGCCGTTTGGGGCGGAGCGGGTTTCGAGGAGCGCATCGATGTTTCGCTCGACATCGTAAGAGATTTCGAATGGCTTGACCTCGCCAAGGAAGCACATCTCAATGCTTTCGACCAAAGGCTCAACCAGAATTATTTCGCCGGGCTCGCCGCCGTGCGAATTGATGAAGGGCAGGTGGACTACCTCCGCGGCAGGTCGCTCTGGGAAGGTGCAATGTCCCTGGTGCCACGCTACGTTTGGGCCGACAAGCCGGTGTTCGGCGGCAGCGGACAGATAGTTTCAGAAATGACTGGTCTTGTGCTCAACGAAGACACCTCGTTTGGCGTTGGCAACGTCATGGAGTTCCAAATCAATTTCGGCGTTCCGGGCGTGGTTTTAGGCTTTTTGCTCCTCGGTTGGCTGATGCGCAGGCTCGACCGAAAAGCGGCTCTCGCCATCAGCAACGGCGACCCAGGTAGGGCCTTACTCTTTTTCCTTCCGGCGGTGGCGCTGATCCAGCCCAACGGCTCGATGGTGGAAATTACCGGTGGGCCCGTTGCTGCGCTTATTGCCGCATATGGTTGGAAATGGGCATGGGCACATATCTCACCGCTCATTGCGCACGCCAGGAAGTCGCGCATCGACGCACGCGGCGCTTCGTGACTGCGCGACGTTCGCCAAGGTGAAAGTTTTTCTTACTGGTACAAGCCTTGCCCAGACATATGGCGGCCCTGCGTATTCGGTTTCCAGGCTCGCATTGTCCTTGGCGCAAGCCGGAATCGATGTTGGACTGTGGGCGCCCGATCAGTCCGCGGCGACCACGCCATTCCTCCCCGCGGTTTCCGCGGTGCAGCGCCTGACCGGAACTGAAGCCGGCGCCTTGGAGCGCTTCGGAAATCCCGATGTGCTGCACGATAACGGCATCTGGATGCCGCACAACCACAGGCTCGCACAACTCGCCGCGCGGCGCCGCCTCCCGAGACTCGTCAGTACACGGGGCATGCTTGAACCCTGGGCGACGAACCACAAGCGGTTGAAAAAGCGTCTTGCGTGGATGCTGTATCAGCGGCATGACTTGAAGCGTTCTCGCTGCCTTCACGCGACTTCAATTGCGGAGGCTGGCAACCTGGAGCGGTGCGGCCTCGGGATCCCGATTCACGTGATCCCGAATGGCGTGGACCTGCCGGAGCTACCGACCAAGCAAACCACGAACGGCTCACGGATCGCTCTTTTCCTTGGCAGGATCTATCCGGTAAAGGGCCTGCCGATGCTGATCGAAGCCTGGGCGCGCGTGCGGCCGGAAAGATGGTTGCTGAAAATTGCCGGGCCCGATGAGGGGAGGCATCGCGCGGCGGTCGAAAAACAGGTGTCGGCAGCGAAGCTCGGCGGAACCGTTTCGTTTGCCGGTGAGTTGGACAGTCAGGCCAGGGAGGCTGCGCTGTTCGGCGCGGACCTCCTGGTGCTTCCCACGTACTCGGAGAGTTTCGGCATGGTGGTCGCCGAAGCGCTGGCCCACGGCCTGCCCGCATTGACCACCACCGGCGCACCGTGGCCGATGCTGGAGCAACGCGGCTGCGGCTGGCAGGTAGAGCCAACGATCGATGCTATTGCCGAAGGATTGCGGCAGGCGACCTCGCGCGATTCCGGGACGCTTCGGGACATGGGCGAAAGGGGCCGAGAGCTCGTTGAGGCGGAATTCGGATGGGAGAAAATCGCCACGCAATTTGTCTCCATGTACTCGGACCTCGCATGAAGAAGGCGGAGTTCTCATCCGCCGGGATGCTCGGCGGCTACTCCCCGTTGGATGGCACCGTCGAGTTCTATGGACGCATCAATGCCTTTCTCAGGCCCGAGTTCGTAGTCGCGGACGTGGGCGCGGGGCGTGGCGCATGGTACGAAGAAGATCGCCCGGGCTATGGCCGCTCATTGCGGCTGCTCAAGGGAAAGGTCTCCAGGGTGATCGGGCTCGACGTCGATACGGCCGTGCTTTCGAACCCATCCACGGACGAGAACCGGTTGATCACCGGTACCAAATTTCCACTTCCCGATGCTTCGGTCGATATGGTCATTGCGGACTAT
>JANMXB010000363.1:0-6747 GCA_031380765.1 Pseudomonadota bacterium
TCGACACCGACATGACACGCGCCCTGACCGAAGAGCAGCGCGCAGCGTTGCTTGGCCAGATTCCGCTCGCGCGTCTCGGGACGCCGCAGGATGTCGCGGCCGCGGTCGCATTCCTGGCCTCCCCGGCGGCCGGCTATATCACAGGAACGGTGCTGCATGTCAACGGCGGCATGCACATGGCGTAGTTTGTTTGTCGTAGTTTGTTTGTTTTCGGCCGCATCCGGTGGGACGCGGGCCTTTTGGTAAAATGCGCCACTTGAGCTTGGCCCAACCGGGAAGGAGCAGGACATGGATAACATCGAACAACGAGTAAGAAAAATCATCGCCGAGCAGCTCGGCGTCAATGAAGCCGAGATCAAGAACGAATCCTCGTTCGTCGACGACCTGGGCGCCGACTCGCTGGATACCGTCGAGCTCGTCATGGCCCTCGAGGAAGAGTTCGAGACCGAGATTCCCGACGAGGAAGCCGAGAAGATCACCACCGTCCAGCAAGCGATCGATTTCGTTCAGGCGCGCCAGAAAGCCTGAGCGCGCAGCCCGCCGGCACGGAGCCAGATTGACACGCCGCAGAGTCGTCATCACGGGGTTGGGCCTTGTCAGTCCGGTCGGAAATACGGTCCAGGCCGCCTGGGAGAACCTGGTCGCCGGCAAGTCTGGAATCTCCCGCGTCACCCGATTCGACCCGTCCCGAATCGCCGCGCAGATCGCAGGCGAGGTGAAAGATTTCGACGTGACCGCCTATCTCACGGCCAAGGAAGCCCGCAGGATGGACACCTTCATCCATTACGGCATGGCCGCGGGCCTGCAGGCGTGGAAGGACAGCGGGATCGAAATCGCCGCGGAAGACCCGGAGCGCACCGGCATCAACTTCGGCTCGGGCATCGGCGGCCTGCCGATGATCGAGCGCACGCACGACGAGGTGCTCAAGAGCGGGCCAAGGCGAATCTCGCCTTTTTTCATTCCCAGCACGATCATCAACATGATCGCCGGCAACCTGTCGATCATGCTTGGAACCAAGGGACCCAATCTTGCCATCGTGACCGCCTGCACGACGTCCACGCACTGCATCGGTGAAGCCGCAAAGTCGATCCGCTACGGGGAAGTCGAGGTCATGATCGCGGGCGGGGCCGAGTCCTGCGTGACCGAACTCGCACTGGGTGGTTTTGCGTCGGCGCGCGCGCTTTCCACGCGCAACGATGCGCCGCAGGCCGCCAGCCGTCCCTGGGACAAGGACCGCGACGGTTTCGTGCTCGGCGAAGGCGCGGGCGCGGTGGTTCTCGAAGAATACGAGCATGCCCGGGCGCGCGGAGCGCACATTTATTGCGAGCTGGCCGGTTACGGCGTGAGCTCCGACGCGTATCACATGACTGCGCCGGCAGAGGATGGCGACGGCGCGTTCCGCTGCATGCGCAACGCGCTCCGGGACGCCTCCCTGAACGCCGACGCCATCGACTACATCAACGCGCATGGCACGTCGACCCCGCTTGGCGACATTGCGGAGACGATGGCGGTCAAGAAACTGCTCGGCGGGCGTGCCGGGCGGGTGGCGGTGAACTCCACCAAGTCCATGACCGGCCACCTTCTGGGCGCCGCCGGCGCGATCGAAGCCATCGCCAGCGTGCTCGCGTTGCGCGACCAGATATCGCCCCCCACGATCAATCTCGACACGCCAGACCCGCAATGCGACCTGGACTACGTGCCGAACACCGCGCGTAAAATGACGATCCGCACCGCCTTGTCCAATTCCTTCGGCTTCGGCGGCACCAACGGCACATTGATTTTCGTCCGCCTTTGAGCGGCCAGCCGTTGCGCCTCAAGCTGCGCGCCTCCCCAGTCCTTACGCTGCTGACCCTGGCAATTCACGGGCTGGCCATGGCCATTGCATGGATGGTCCTGGCGCCTGTGGCGGGTATTTGCGCCGTGGCGGTGCTGGCCGCGCTGGCCGTGTTCGCGCTCAGGGAACGTACGCTGCTGCGGGGTGCTTCGGCACCGTCCGTCCTGGAGCTCAAGGCCGACGGCAGCCTGTCGATCCGGCTGCGCGGCGGCAGGCAAATCGGCGGCCTGCCCGCCCCGAGGCGCTACGTGAGCCGCTGGCTGGTGGTGTTCGACCTGGTCCAGTCCGCGCGCGCGCATCGCACCATCCTCGTTGCCCGCGATATGCTTCCGGCCGGGGAGTTCAGGCATTTGCGTCTATGGGCGCTCTGGAACGCGCTTCCGGCCGCCCGCCCGGACGGGAATGCGTAGCCGCCCGCGCACGAACTATTTCTCCGGAAGCCTGTCTGTGCCACATGAGCATTATTTGAGCGTGATGATTTTTCGCCGGGCTGAAGGCGCCTGGCGATGACTGATCGCGAGATCGATCAGGAGCTGGTTGAGCGTGCCCAGCGCGGCGACAAGCAGGCTTTCGGGCTGCTGGTGGAAAAATACCAGCGCAAGCTTGCAAGGCTGTTGTCGCGCTTCGTGCGCGATCCGGCCGAGGTGGAGGATGTGACCCAGGAAGCGTTTATCAAGGCGTATCGCGCGTTGCCCAAATTCCGCGGCGACAGCGCCTTCTATACGTGGCTGTACCGGATTGGGATCAATACCGCGAAAAACTACCTGATGGCCGCGGGCCGCCGGGCGCCAACCTCGACCGGGGTGGACTCCGACGAGGCCGAGAGCCTGGCCGAAGGCGAGCAGCTCAGGGACATCAACACGCCCGAAAGCCTGATCCTCAGCCGGGAAATCGGGGACACGGTAAACGCGACGATGGAAGGATTGCCGGAGGAACTGCGCACGGCGATCCAGCTGCGCGAAATCGAAGGCATGAGCTACGAGGATATTGCGCAGATAATGAACTGCCCGATCGGCACGGTGCGCTCGCGGATCTTCCGCGCGCGCGAAGCGATCGCGGTACAGCTGAAGCCATTGCTCGACACCGGCAATGACAGGAGGTGGTGAAGGTATGAAATCGAAAATCTCCGCACTCATGGACGGCGAGCTCATGCAGTCCGAACTCACCGAGCCATTGCGCGCGCTGCGCGAGGAGGGGGAAGCCCTCGAAGCCTGGCGCACCTATCACCTGATCAGTGATTCACTGCAGGACACCCGGATTCTCTCGAGCGGCTTCTCGGCGCGCTTCGCCGGGCGACTGGCTCTCGAGCCGACGATTCTCGCACCGGCAAGCATTCCGCCGCAGATCGCAAGGCACCCTTACCGGGTTCCCCTTTCCGCCGCGGCGAGCCTGGCGGCCGTGGCGTTCGTCGGGTGGCTTGCGATCCAGGGGTTCGGTCCCGACCCGCAGCAAGTCGCGCAGAACAAGAGTCAGGATGTCGTCAGGATCCCCACGGTGGCCATTGTGCCGATGCCCGGCGGAGTCAACGACTACCTGCTGGCACACCAGAATTACTCCCCGCGCAGCACCCTGCAGGGCGTCGCGCCGTATGTGCGCACAGTCTCAGACTCCGCCCGCCCGCGATGAGCTTTCAATGAGGGCACTGGCGTTTGTCCTGCTTGTCCTGCCGGCTTGCGCGTCGGCGCAGGCGCAGAACGACGCGGCCGCGTGGCTTAAAAAGATCTACCACGCATCGCAGACCCTCAGCTATTCGGGCACCTTCGTCTACCGGCAGGGCGACCGGAGCGAATCCTCCAGGATCACGCGGCTGGTGGATGCGAGCGGCGACATCGAAAAGCTGGAAGCGCTGGACGGCGTGCGCCGCGAGGTGGTGCGCAACGGCGACGAAGTGAAGTGCTACCTGCCCGACAGCAAGGTGGTCAAAGTCGACCGGCGCTCGACGCATCCCACCTTCCCGGCGCTCCTGCCGGCGCAGAGCTCCGCGTTGGCGGAGCAGTACACCGTGGCCAAGGAAGAGACCGCGCGCATTGCCGGGTATGACTGCCAGGCCATCGCGCTCAAGCCGAAAGACGAATTCCGCTATGGCTACAAGCTCTGGGCGGACATCGCAAGCGGCATGCTGCTCAAGGCCCGCATCGTCAATGAGAAAGGCGAGGCCGTCGAGGAATTCACGTTTACCCAATTGAGCATCGGCGGCAACATCGGACGCGACAAGCTCAGGTCCGCGTTCGCGGCCGAGAGCCGCCACTGGCGCGTCGACAATGCCGGCGTGGTCCCGGCCAATCTCGCCAAGACCGGCTGGACCGTCAACGCGGGCATTCCCGGTTTCCACAAGGTGATCGAAGTCAAGCGCCAGCTGCGCCAGTCGCAGCGCGTGAGCCAGATCGTTTATTCCGACGGGCTCGCGGCAGTGTCGGTTTTCATCGAGCCGCTCGAACTGCGGCGCGAGCCGGTGCAGCCCGGAATGTCGAGCATGGGCGCGGTGAATATCTTTACGCGCGAGCTGGCGAATCACGTGGTGACGGTGGTGGGCGAAGCCCCTCCGAGGACCGTGCGCCAGATAGCCGATACGGTGGAATACCACCGGCCGAATTGATTTTGGAACTCAAGGGAGGGGGGAAATGATGCGTTTGTTCAGACTCGCGGTCGCCGCACTGGCCTTGCTCGCCGCCGGGCCGATCCACGCCCAAAGCCGCGAGCTTCCGGATTTCACCGACCTGGTCGAACGCCACGGGCCGGCAGTGGTCAACATCAGCACGACCCAATCCGCGCGCCGCTCGAGCGCGCCGAGCGCGCCTCAGATGCCCGACCTGGACGAGAACGACCCGTTCTATGATTTTTTCCGGCGCTTCGTTCCGCGCCAACAGCCCGGACAGGGTCCGCGCCAGCCGGAGAGCCGCTCGCTCGGTTCCGGATTCATCATCAGCGCCGACGGCTACATTCTGACCAACGCGCATGTGGTGGAAGGCGGCGACGACATCAACGTGCGGTTGACCGACAAGCGCGAATTCAAGGCCAAGGTCATCGGCGCCGACAAGCGCACGGACGTGGCGCTGATCAAGATCGAGGCGGCAGGACTGCCCGTGGTAAGGATGGGCGACCCGCTGAAGCTGAAAGTCGGCGAATGGGTCATCGCGATAGGCTCGCCGTTCGGATTCGACAATACCGTCACGGCCGGCATTGTCAGCGCGAAAGGGCGCTCGCTGCCGCAGGAGAATTTCGTGCCGTTCATCCAGACGGACGTGGCCATCAACCCGGGCAATTCGGGCGGGCCGCTGTTCAACATGCGCGGCGAGGTCGTGGGCATCAATTCGCAGATCTACAGCCGTACCGGCGGCTTCATGGGCCTTTCCTTCGCAATTCCGATCGACGTGGCCCTCGATATCCAGAACCAGCTTCGCACCAAGGGCCGCGTTTCGCGCGGACGCATCGGCGTGGTGATCCAGGAGGTGACCCGCGAGCTGGCGGACTCTTTCGGACTGCCCAAGCCCGTGGGAGCGCTGGTCAACCAGGTGGAAAAAGGCAGCCCCGCCGACAAGGCCGGGATCGAGGCGCTCGACATCATCGTCAAGTTCGACGGCAGGCAGATCGAATCCTCGAGCGACCTGCCGCGCATTGTGGGCTCTACGCGGCCCGGAGCGCAGGCGCCGGTGCAGATCCTGCGCAAAGGCGCCACCAGGGACGTCACGATCACGGTAGGCGAACTTCCCGAAGACAAGCTTGCCTCGCGCGAAACGCCGCGGACCCCGAAACCGGCCGAAGCGGCCGCCAACCGTCTCGGCCTCGTCGTGGCCGACCTGACGGCAGAGCAGAAGCGCGAGCACAAGCTGCAGAGCGGCCTTTTCGTTGCCGAAGTGAAACCCGAAGTGCGGGGCGACTTCCGCCGCGGCGATGTGTTGCTGACGCTGGTCCAAAAGGGGCATCAGACCGAGCTGAAGTCGGTCGAACAGCTCAACAGGCTGCTTGCCGGTCTGGACAAGAATGCGACCATCACCCTTCACATCCGGCGCGGCGATGCCGCCGCGTTCGTAACGGTAAGCGGCCTGGCCGACAAGGGCTAATGGCCGGTGGCCGAGTGCCTGACGCTTTACGGGCGCTCGTATTGCCACCTGTGCGACGACATGGCGGTGGCGCTGGAGGGCCTGCAAGGCCCGCTGGATTTTAGTTTTAGCGTTGCCGATGTCGACGCGGATCCGCATCTCGAGGCGGCCTACGGCGAACTGGTTCCTGTCCTCGTGGACGCGCAGGGCGAGGAAATCTGCCACTATTTCCTCGACATAGCCGCATTGCGAAGGCGGCTTGCGGTAAAATGAGCATTGTCCCAAGAAGGGTGCCGCTGGCACCCTTTTCGTTTATCCATGCCCCAAGACCTCATCCGGAATTTCTCGATCATCGCGCACATCGACCACGGCAAGTCGACGCTCGCGGACCGCTTTATCCAGTTTTGCGGCGGCCTGTCCGACAGGGAAATGGAAGAGCAGGTCCTCGACTCGATGGATCTCGAGCGCGAGCGCGGCATCACGATCAAGGCCCAGACGGCCGCGCTGCGCTACAAGGCGCGCAGCGGCCAGACCTATGCGATGAACCTCATCGACACCCCGGGGCATGTGGACTTTTCGTATGAGGTGAGCCGGTCACTGGCCGCCTGCGAAGGCGCGCTGCTGGTGGTCGACGCCTCGCAGGGCGTGGAAGCGCAGACGGTCGCGAACTGCTACACCGCGATCGAGCAGGGCGTGGAGGTCATCCCGGTGCTCAACAAGATCGACCTGCCGTCGGCCGATCCCGAGCAGGCGATCAGCGAGATCGAGGACGTGATCGGGATCGACGCGAAGGACGCAATCCATGCGAGCGCCAAGAACGGCATCGGCATCGAGGACATCCTCGAATCGATCATCACGCGCGTCCCGCCGCCG
>JANMXB010000390.1:0-6412 GCA_031380765.1 Pseudomonadota bacterium
TTGGACTCCGCGTAAGACATCGGCAGGAGTTGCAAAATCGCCGCGCGCCCGGCCATGGACTCGGTGACGTTGCGCATCAGGCCGACTTCCTGCGATCCGGTCAGGAACCACCGTCCGGCACGGCGCGGCTCTCGATCGATGCGTGCGCGGACGAAGTTGAACACTTCCGGGGCATTCTGGATCTCGTCCAGGATCGCGGGCAATTTCACTCCGTCGAGGAATCCCTGCGGGTCGTGCCGGAAGCGCGCTACCAGGTCGGGATCCTCGAAAAGGTAGTACCCGGCCTTGGGAAACAGATGCCGTAGCAGCCAGGTTTTGCCCGCGCGGCGCGGACCGGTAAGAACCACCGCCGGAAAGTTCCTGGCGGCCTTTCGAACCGTCGATTCGATGAGGCGGGATGCGTGTCGCATTTGAGAATTTTAAACTAACAGGTTAAAAAGCTCAAATTCGACCACCGCCTTACTGCACGCTCATTGACGTCAGGGACATGCTGGCGCGATGCCCGTCCGTCGGCGCTAGGAGCGCACCGAAAATTCGAGCCCGTCGCCAAACGGCAGCGTCATGGTCCGGAATCCGTTGGCCGGGTCATTGATGAAGGCGAAATAGTCCGCGTAGTCGCTGCGACGCCGCTCCGTGTTGTCGCAGACGACGATGGCGCCGGGCCGCAGATGCGAAGCGACCATCTCCAGCGCTGACCGCGCCATGGAAATCCAGATGTCGATCAGCACGAAATCCACCGGCCCGTCGATGTGCCTGAGCGTCTCGCGCAGGTCGCCCTCCCGAAGGTCGATGTAGCGGCTCAGTCCCGCCTCCGCGAAATGCTTCCGCGCGGCCTTTGCCTTTCCCGGCTCGTATTCGGTGCCAATGACCACGCCCTCGCCACCGCCCGCGCGCAGATTGTCGCGCACCGCCGCGGCCAGGTAGAGCGTCGAGACGCCGTAAGACGTGCCAACCTCGACGATGCGGCGCGCGTTGATTGCGCGGCAGAGCTGGTAGCAGAACTCCGCCTTGTCCCGGTCCAACGCGACAAGCTTATCGCTGCGAAATGCCTTGATGCGGGCGGCGTCGCTTTCGTTCGCATCATGTGCTCGCATCGCCTCCCCCTGGGCGTCGCTCCTGTCATGCAGCTGCTCGAGTAGCCGTTCCAGGTCAGGGTCGTGAAGAACGCTCATGATCCAAATCTCCATGGCATGCAATTGCTGCCATTTTTTGCTTGAATCCTAGGCCTGGAGCCGCTCTCCAGCTAAATTGCTGCCATCGGCATCAGTCGGCCCTGGTGCCTTCGAACATTTATTCGGCGCGGATGCTGGCTTCGCGCACGATCTGCGTCCAGCGCGGGACTTCGTCGGCGATCAGGTCGCCCAGGCGCCTGGGCGTGCCTGCGGTCGCGATCACGCCGAAATTGACGAAGCGCTGCTGCAGGTCGGGCAGGGCGAGCGCCTTGCCGACCGCGTCATTGAGTTTTGCGACCACGTCGGCCGGCGTGCCCGCAGGGGCGAGCAATCCGAACCAGATCTCGACTTTGTAGCCTGGCAGCACGCTGGCCACCACCGGCGCACCCGGCGCGAGGGTCGAGGGTTCGGCGGTGGAAACGCCGAGCAGCTTGAGCCTGCCGGCCGTGATGTAGCCGTTCATTGCCGAAGACGAAGTCGTGATCAGCACCTTGACCTCGCCCGTCATCACGGCATTGGAGGTCGGCGCCTGGCCCTTGTAAGGGATGTGAATCATCTTGATGCCGGCCATGCGCGCAAAGAGCTCGCTCGCAAGGTGGCCGAGCGACCCGATTCCGGCGGACGCGTATTCGAGGCCGTTGGGCTGCGAGCGCGCGTAGTCGATGAAGCTCTTGAGGTCGTTTGCCGGAACGGAGGCATTGACCACTACGAACAGCGGAGCGGTGGAGACGAGCGACACCGGCGCGAAGTCCTTTATGCCGTCGTAGCCCGCGTCCTTGACGAGCAGCGGCGTCGTGCTGGAGGGCCCGTTGTTCGAAAAGAGCAGCGTATAGCCGTCGGCCGGGGAACGCGCTACTTCCCTCGCGCCAATCGCGCCCGCGGCGCCCGGCTTGTTGTCGACGATTACCGGCTGGCCGAGGGATTTCTGCATCGGCTCCTGCAGGGCGCGCGCCATCAGGTCGGTGGTGCCGCCCGCGGGATAGGGCACGACGATGCGCACCGGTTTGGAAGGGAAAGTCTGCGCGTTGGCCCCGGCGCAGAAAACCATAAAGGCCGCCGCGAGGATGAAACCTGCTCTGAACATTGTCTGTCTCCTTGGATCTTCTATTTGCTGCCCAGCCAGGCGGCAATGACTTTCGCATTGCTCGCCCCCAGCCGGTCCACTTCGCCGCACACGTGCGCCTCGGTATTCGTCAGCTTGAAGGCCGGGTTGGGTGAAAGGAATTCGCCCGCCCCATCGCGCACTTTACCGAAGGTCCCGCGGCTTCTTACGGCTTCGCTCTCCATCGCCTCGCCGACGGTCTGGTAACGCGAGCAGGGGACCCCGCCGGCCATCATCGCTGTTTCGCATTCGTCGACCGAGCGGGTGCCCGCCCATTGGTCGAGCAGGTTCATGAGCACCTCCCAGTTGCGCGCGCGATTCGCGCGGGTGAAGCGCTCGTCCGAGATCCACTCGGGGCGGCCGCAGACGTTCGCCATGTCCTCGAAGTTGCCCTGGCTGATCGGCGCGACGATCAGGAAGCCGTCGCGCGCCTTGATTGCGCGATAGAGCGGCCGCGCGTACCTGGCGGGGAACTGCGCCTCCTGGCACTCGTACACCAGCATGCCCAGCATCGCGTCCATCAGCGAGAGGTCGACGTAGTCGCCCTGTCCGGAACGCTCGCGCCGCACCAGCGCGGCATTGATTCCGCCGAAGGCCAGCGATCCGGCAAGCACGTCGGCAACGAAGATGCCGCTCTTGAGCGGACGCTCGAGGTTGCCCTGGTAGCGCATATACGCCATCTCGTAACCACACGCGGCATGCAGGATCGGCGCGTACCCCGGGCGTCCGGCGGCTTCGCCCGTCTGGCCGTAACCGGAAATCGAGCAGTACACGACGCGGGTATTGAGCGCCGCGACCGCCTGGTAGTCGAGACCCAGGCGCTTCATCACGCCGGGACGGAAATTTTCCACCACCACATCGGCTTTGGCCGCGAGGTCAAGGGCCAGCGCCTTGTCCCCCGGCGTCTTCAGGTCGAGCACGACGCTTTGCTTGCCCGAATTGAGGCCGCCGAAATACGTGCTGTGGGCGGTGCCGTCGGGCGCTTGGCGCAACGGCTCGCGCAGGCGCATGTGGTCGCCGTCGGGCGACTCGACCTTTACGACTTCGGCGCCGAGGTCCGCCAGCAGCCGCGTGCAGTACGGGCCGGCGATCACGGCGGTGAAATCGAGCACCCGGATGCCTTCGAGCGGCCCGCTCATTTGCGCTTCTCCCTGGTCTCCTCGTACAGCGCAAGGTGGAAACGCTGCAGGCGCTTGAGCATCGATGCCATCTCCTTCGCCGCGGCTTCCCCATCCTTCCCGCGCAGCGCGGCGAGCAATCGCTTGCGTGACGGCATCACGTACGGATTGGGTTGGTAGCCCACGGCCTCGACGAAATGGCGTGTCATTTCCATAAGTGCATCCGTGAGGATGGTGAGCACCGGGTTCTTGGCTGCCCGCGCGAGCAGCGAGTGGAATTCGTAGTGGATCTCTGCGCGACGGCCAAGATCTCCGGCCTTGCTCGCCGCCTCGGCTTCGGCAACATTCGCCTCGAGAGCCTTGAGGTCGGCGGCCGTGCGCCGGGCGCACGCGAGCCGCGCCACCTCGGTGCCGATCAGGATCCGCGCCTCGGTCAGGTGCTCGGGCCGGATGTTGCCCAGGCGATAAAGGTCGGACAGCCCGGCGACGACCGCATCGCCGCCGCCTTCGCGGATGAACGCTCCGCCCGTGGCGCCTTTCTTCAGCTCAAGCAGGCCTGCGATCTCCAGCGACCGCAAAGCTTCGCGCAAGGTATTGCGGCTGACCCCGAACTGGTCGGCGAGATTCCTTTCCGAGGGCAACCGGTCGCCGGTTTTCAGCGACTGCCGCGCGAGGTGGCCGCGAATCTGCGAAGTGATCTCCTCGAATGCGCGGCGCGTGGCCACGGGCCGAAAGGCAGGTGAGCTCATGCTGAGCCAGCAGCCATCAGTGCATCCCGAGCAAGTGGCGCGAGATCACGATGCGCTGGATCTGGTTGGTGCCCTCGAAAATCTGGTTGATCTTGGCGTCGCGCATGTAGCGCTCGACGCCGACGTCCCGCATGTAGCCGGCGCCGCCGAAAATCTGCACCGCATCGGTCGTCACCTTCATCGCCATGTCGCTCGCGAAGCATTTGGCCATCGACGCCATCTCCGACAGGCGCGAGAAATCGCTTGCGTCCACCATGCGGGCGCATTCATAGACCAGCGCGCGGGCCGCCTCGATCTGCATCGCCATGTCGGCCAGCATGAATTGCAGGCCCTGGAACTGGCCGATCGCGCGACCGAACTGCTTTCTGTCTTTCGCGTGCTGCAACGCGAGGTCGAGCGCGCCCTGCGCCACGCCCACCGAGGCCGCGCCGATGGTCGGCCGGTTCATGTCGAGGATGCGCATGCAGGTGATGAATCCGCGCCCCTCGTCGCAGACCATGTTTTCTTCCGGGATGCGCACGTCGTCGAAGAAGATCTGCACGTTCGGCACGCCGTTCAGTCCCATCTTCTTCTCGTTCTTGCCGATGCGAAAGCCCGGGCTCTTGGTATCCATCAGGAAGCAGCTGATGCCCTGGAAGCCCTTCTCGCCGCTGGTGCGCGCGAACACCAGGATCCAGTGCGCCATGTTCCCCCAGGTGATGTAGCACTTCTGGCCGTTGAGGACCCAGCTCGCGCCGTCCTTCTTCGCGCGCGTCTTCATCGAGGCGACATCCGACCCCGACTCGGGCTCGGTCATCGCCACCGCGGTCCAGGTGCGGCCCTTGGCGACCAGCGGCAGCCAGCGCTTCTTCTGCTCCTCGGTCCCGAAGTGCAAGAGCGGCAGGATCACGCCGATGGAATTCATGCCCGCGATCAGCGCGCAGGCCTCCGAGACGCGCGAGATTTCCTCCCTGGCCATGCAGACCGAGGTCAGGTCGCCGCCCGGGCCGCCGTATTCCTCGGGTACCCAGAGCTGCATGAGGCCCATGTCGCCGAACAGGTGAAAGATCCGCTCCGGGATCCGGTCGGTCGCGTCGATCTCGGCCGCGATCGGGCGGATCTCCTTGTCGACCATGCGGCGGATTCCGTCGCGCATGGCGAGCTGGGTTTCGGTGAAGTGGGGCATCAGAGGGTCTCCGAGAATTTTACTTCGGCTTGATTTCAATGGTTCAACCAATTATAGTCCGCCCACCCAAACCACTGTCAAGCGGGACCTCATGAGCGACTACTCAGCGTATGAATGCCTGAAGATCGAGAAGGCTGGCAAGCTCGCCACCGTGACGCTGAACCGCCCGGAGACGCGCAACCAGATCGACCGCCGGTTCCACCACGAGCTGCAGGACATCTGGCGCGACCTTGCCGAGGATGCGGAAATCAACGCGGTGCTGCTTACCGGCAGCGGCAAGTACTTCAGCGTCGGCGGCAACGTCAAGGGCATGACCGAGCGCCCCGGGGGCGACGTGTTCGCCGAGGGCGAGATGATCGAGCCGCGCAGCGCGAGGAAGATCGTGAACAACATCCTCGACTGCGAGCTGCCCATCGTCTGCGCGATCAACGGCGACTGCATCGGCCTGGCCGCCACGGTGGCGCTCTTATGCGACATCACCGTCTGCGCCGAGGATGCGCGCATCGCCGATCCGCACGTGAAGATCGGCCTGGTGGCGGGGGACGGCGGCGCGGTGATCTGGCCGATGCTGGTCGGCCCCAACCGCGCCAAGGAGTTCCTCATGCGCGGCAACCTCATCAAGGGCGCCGACGCCGAGCGCATGGGCCTCGTGAACTATGCGCTGCCGCAGGACCAGGTGCTTGCGAAAGCGCGCGAGATTGCCGAGGAACTCGCCAACGGGCCGACGTGGGCAATCCGATGGACCAAGCTGGCGGTCAACAAGGCGATCAAGGACAAGGTCAACCTCATCATGGACGCGTCATTTGCGCTCGAGATGGCGACTTTCCAGACCGAGGACCACAGGGAAGCGGTGCGCGCCTTCGCCGAGAAGCGCAAACCGAAGTTCACCGGCCGATAGGCAAAGGGAGCATCCGCTTGCCGGCGCGTGCTACGCGCGCGCCGGTCCTGCCGCAAGCGCAGCCTTCACCTTATCCGGCGTCAGCGGGATCGAGCGGACCCGCACGCCAGTTGCGTCGAACACCGCGTTCGCAATCGCCCCCGGAATCGCACAAGCCGTCGGCTCGCCGGCACCCCACGCCGGTGTTCCCGGCCGATCGATCAGGGCC
>JANMXB010000393.1:0-2398 GCA_031380765.1 Pseudomonadota bacterium
GTTTTGCCCGCAGGACCGGACGCTGATTTTCATTCCCCACGCAAGCACGGACCACTACCGGTGCACCCGCTTGCGGCCGTCTCTGATCTGATTGAAGTCCTGCCAGCCGCGAACGCAAGGAGTGCTGCAATGTTCGATCTCATCATCAGGAACGCCGACGTCGCCGACGGTCTGGGCAGCCCGCTACGCTTCGCCGACGTCGCGGTAAAGGACGGCCGCATCGCCGCTATCGGCCGCGATCCGGGGCAGGCGCGCGAGACCATCGACGCCAAAGGCCTCGTGCTGGCGCCCGGCGTGATCGACGTCCACACACACTACGACGCGCAGCTCACCTGGGATTGCACCGCCTCGCCTTCGCCTGCACTGGGTGTCACCACGGTGGTGATCGGCAATTGCGGCTTCGGCATTGCGCCCGCGACGCCCGCTACGCGCGATACGCTGCTCAAGAACCTCTCGGAAGTGGAGGCGATGTCGCTCGACGCGCTGCGCGAAGGCGTGGATTGGCAGTTCGACGATTTCTCGAGCTATCTCGACTTCCTGAGCAAGCGCGGCGTCTACCCCAACGTCGCATCATTCTGCTCGCACTCGGCCTTGCGAACGGTGGTGATGGGCGACGCCGGATCCGAACGCGAGGCAACAGCGGACGAGTTGGCGAGGATGGCGACGATGTTCGATGCGGCGATGAAAGCCGGCGCCATCGGCCTCGGATCATCGACCTTCGAGAACCACAATGGCTTTGGCGGCATTCCGGTGCCGTCGCGGCTGGCGAGCGACGACGAATTCCGCGCCCTGGCCCGGATCATGGCGCAGCACGGCCATGGCGTCACCATGGCCACCTGCGGCGAACGCTCGCCGATTTCCTTCATGGAAGAGCTGGCAGCGCTCTCCGGCCGGCCGGTGATCTACTGTCCGCTGCTCGACTATCCGACCAGGCCGGCGCATGCGCCGGGCGTCTCGGCCGCCTGCGCGGACGCCCGCAGCCGCGGACATGCGGTCTATGCCCAGGCCTCGTGCCAACCGCTCAACATGAACTTCACCCTGCTCAACGCCTACATGCTCCAAACAATTTCCCCCTGGCCGACCCACGGCGACCCGGCGCACCATCGCGCGCTGTTCTCGGATCCAGCGTTCCGCACGGCCTTCAAGCGTTCACTTGCCACGCCGGTCGAGGGTGGGCGTATATTCAACGGCACCTGGCATCTGATGGAAGTGACGTTGTCGCCGATGCAGAGCGGGCTTGAGGGCCGCACGATCGAGGAGATTGCCCGCGAGCGCGGCATCGATCCGGTCGACGCCCTGCTCGATATCGGACTCGCCGACGACCTGCAGACCACTTTCATCGTGCGGCTGCTGAATGTCGACGAAAAGCGCGTGGGCGACTTGATTGCCGACGACGGCAATCTGATCAGCCTGTCCGACGCTGGCGCTCATCTCACCCTGTTCTGCGACGCCGGCTACGCCATGCACCTGCTTGGCCGCTGGGTCCGCGAACTTGGCCGTTTCAGCCTGCCTCACGCCATTCGAAAGATCACCGGCGATCCGGCGCATATCTACGGCATCCTGGACCGCGGCCGCATCGAGGTGGGCGCGTGGGCCGACATGATGCTGTTCGATCCGAAGACCATTCATGTAAGCAAGGCGCGGCGTGTGGCAGATTTGCCGGCCGGCGCCAGCCGGCTGATCCGAAGCGCGCCCGGCCTGCACGGCGTGTGGGTCAATGGCACGCAGGTGTTCGACGGGAAGGATTACGTAAAGGTCGAACCGCCGGGGAAGGTATTGCGGAAATTCAGCACCGCCAAAACGACGCTCGCGATGCCGCCTGAGCGAGCCATAGCTTAGCTGGAAGGGCCCCGGGGTCCCCCCATTGCGGCAACGGGCGGAAAATAGATCCTTGTACGACCGTTGTTTACTTGGCCGCCATTTTGGCGCCCTTGGTCGTGTACCAGATCTGCGGCGGGCCCTTGACGCCAAGCTTGCCCATCGTTTCCTTCAGGTCGGACGATGCAGAAAACGCCTTCGCCTTTTCCAGGCTGCGGAAATCATGGATGACCGTCACGTCCTTCGGGTTTTCGACCGACTGGTAGACCGCCTCGAAAATCACGCCCATCTTCTTCTGGGTCGGCGCGTAGGCGTCGTACCCTTTCCTCCAGACGGCATAGTCCGCGACATCGTGGCGAATGAACATTCGTACATCCGCCGCCAGCGCCTGGCTGTTGCCGCCGAGCATCCCAAAAACCATCGATCCTGCAACCAGAAAAGTCTTGATTTTCATTTTCAACCTCCTCCAAAATTGCGCTGAATTCGAGACCATTGCCATTGCGATGGCAGAATATACGAATCGATGAAAAGAAGGCTAGCGCCGAATGAAAATAACCTCTGTACGCACCCGCCACATCCG
>JANMXB010000430.1:0-5236 GCA_031380765.1 Pseudomonadota bacterium
ATTCCCCGCCATCCGACGATGCCCACTCTCAACATGGCCATTTCCCTTAGGACACTAGAGCGCCGCCAACACGGCTGCGCCCATCTCCTTCGTGCCCACCGCCTTCGCGCCCGGCTCGACGATGTCGGCGGTGCGATAACCCTCCTTCAGCACTTTTTTCACCGCTGCCTCGATCCGGTCCGCGGCGGCCGCCTGGCGCAGCGAATAGCGCAGCATCATGGCCGCCGACAGGATCGTGGCGAGCGGGTTCGCGATGTCTTTTCCCGCGATATCGGGCGCCGAGCCATGGATCGGCTCGTACAACCCTTTGTTCCTGGCATCGAGCGAGGCCGAGGGCAGCATGCCGATCGAACCGGTCAGCATCGATGCTTCATCCGACAGGATATCGCCGAACATGTTCCCGGTCACGATCACGTCGAACTGCTTGGGCGTCCTCACCAGCTGCATCGCGCAATTGTCGACGTACATGTGCGAAAGCTCGACATTGGGATACTCCTTGCCCACCTCGGTTACGACGTCGCGCCAGAGCTGCGAAGTTTCGAGCACGTTGGCCTTGTCCACCGAGCACAGCTTCCTGCCGCGCTTCTCGGCCGCCTGGAATCCCACGTGCGCGATGCGGCGGATTTCGCCCTCCGAGTACCGCATGGTGTCGAAGCCTTCGCGCTGCCCGTCGGCGAGCTTGTGGATGCCGCGCGGCTGGCCGAAGTAGATGTCCCCGGTGAGCTCGCGGACGATCAGGATGTCGAGGCCCGCGACGACTTCGGCTTTCAGCGCCGAGGCGCCGGCGAGTTCCGCATGGACCTGCGCCGGCCGCAGGTTGGCAAACAGGCCCAGGTGCTTTCGCAACCCGAGAATCGCCTGCTCGGGGCGCTTGGCGCGCGGCAGCTCGTCGTATTTCCAGCCGCCGACCGCGCCGAACAGGATCGCGTCGGCCTGCCTGGCAAGCTTGAGCGTCGCTTCGGGCAGCGGATCTCCGGCCGCGTCGTAACCGGCGCCGCCGACGGGCGCCAGTTCCATTTCGAGCGGCAGCTCGAGGCGCTTGAGCACGTTGAGCGCCTGCGCCATGATTTCGGGACCGATTCCGTCGCCGGGCAGAACTGCAATCCTCATGGTGCGATGTTCATGGTGAGCCTAGCGGAAGAACCAGGGAAACTGTTGCGTGCGCGTCGCTTCGAACGCGCGGATCTTGTCCGCATGGCGAAGCGTCAGGCCGATCTCGTCGAGGCCGTTCAGCAGGCAATATTTGCGGAATCCGTCGATCTCGAATTTGAAACACAGACTTCCATTCGTGGTGGAGACCGTCTGCGCGCCGAGATCGACGACCAGCCTGAAGCCCGGAAACGCCGCCGCCTCGTAGAACAGCTTGTCGACCTCGGATTCCGCCAGGATGACCGGCAGGAACCCGTTCTTGTAGCTGTTGTTGTAGAAGATATCGCCGAACGAAGGCGCGATCACGCAGCGAAAGCCATAGTCCTGCAGCGCCCAGGGGGCGTGCTCGCGCGAGCTGCCGCAGCCGAAATTCTTGCGCGCAAGCAGGATCTCTGCGCCCTTGTAGCGCGGCTGGTTGAGCACGAAGTCCTCGTTGAGCGGGCGCTTCGAATTGTCCATGCCCGGCTCGCCGTGGTCGCGATAGCGCCACGCGTCGAACAGATTCGGCCCGTAGCCGGTACGCTTGATCGACTTGAGGAACTGCTTCGGGATGATCGCGTCGGTGTCGACGTTGGCGCGGTCCATCGGCGCCGCCAATCCGGTGAGTACGGTGAATTTTTCCATGGGTTAGCGCCACTGCCTTACGTCGACGAAATGCCCCGCGATCGCCGCCGCGGCTGCCATCGCCGGGGACACCAGGTGCGTGCGGCCGCCGTCGCCCTGGCGGCCCTCGAAGTTGCGGTTCGAGGTGGACGCGCAGCGCTCGCCCGGTTCAAGCCTGTCGGCGTTCATTGCCAGGCACATCGAGCATCCGGGTTCCCGCCATTCGAACCCGGCGTCCTTGAACACCCGGTCGAGACCTTCCTTTTCCGCCTGCGCCTTCACCAGGCCCGAGCCGGGGACGACCATCGCGACCTTGATATTCGACGCGATGTGCCTGCCTTTGGCGACCGCGGCGGCGGCGCGCAGGTCTTCGATGCGCGAATTGGTGCACGAGCCGATGAACACCTTGTCGAGCAGGATGTCCTGGATCGGGGTGCGCGGCTTCAGGCCCATGTACACGAGCGCGCGCTCCATGCCTTCGCGCCGCGTCGCGTCTTTTTCGTTGTCGGGATCAGGCACCGCGCTGTCCACCGCAACCACCATCTCGGGCGACGTGCCCCAGGTGACCTGCGGCGTGATGTCGGCAGCGTTGAGCGCCACCTCGCGGTCGAATTTCGCACCCGGATCGCTCCTGAGCGTGCGCCAGTAGACAACGGCCTGGTCCCATTCGCCCCCGATGGGCGCAAACGGCCGGCCCTTGAGGTAATCGATGGTCGTGTCGTCGACGGCGATCATGCCGGCGCGTGCGCCCGCCTCGATGGCCATGTTGCACAACGTCATGCGCCCTTCCATCGAAAGGGCGCGCACCGCGGAGCCCGCGAACTCGACGGCCGACCCGGTGCCGCCCGCGGTGCCGATCTTGCCGATGACCGCGAGGGCGATGTCTTTTGCCGTTACGCCGCGCGGCAGCGCGCCCTCGACCGTGACGCGCATGTTCTTCATTTTCTTCTGCATCAGGCACTGGGTGGCGAGGACGTGCTCGACCTCCGAGGTGCCGATGCCGTGCGCGAGGCACCCGAACGCGCCGTGCGTGCTGGTGTGCGAATCGCCGCACACCACCGTCATGCCCGGGAGCGTCGCGCCCTGCTCCGGTCCGATCACGTGCACGATGCCCATGCGCAAGTCGCGGAAAGGAAAATACGCCTTCGCGCCGTACTCGCGCATGTTCGCGTCGAGGGTTTCGAGCTGCAGCCGCGAGATCGGATCCGCAATGCCCTCCAGGCCGCGGTCCCACCCGGTGGTCGGCGTGTTGTGGTCGGCCGTTGCGACGACAGACGAAATGCGCCAGGGCTTGCGCCCCGCGAGCTTCAACCCGTCGTAGGCCTGCGGACTGGTGACCTCGTGCACGAGGTGGCGGTCGATATAAAGCAGCGCGGTGCCGTCTTCCTCGACGTGCACCACGTGGCTGTCCCAGAGTTTGTCGTAGAGCGTCTGTGCCATGGCGTGTTCCGTTGCGCGAAATGATTGCGGCTGAACCTGTGATTATCGCACAGCGAGAACACATTGAGAGGGCGCGGCAAGAGTGTCGAGCCCCCCCCCGGCTACACCCTTACGCGCCACACCACGACGAGCGCACCCGCCAGTCCGCAGAGCGCGCTGATTCCAAATGTCAGCGGCGCGCCGAGCGTATCCCACGAGGCGCCCGCGAGCAGCGTGCCTGCCATGCCGCCGAAGCCATAGCACACGCTCATGTAAAGCGCCTGGCCGCGCACCTGCAGGGGGCCGGCAAACAGGCGGTGCACGGCGGCGATCGATGCGGCATGGAACGAACCGAAAGTCGCGGCGTGAAGCAGTTGGGCGGCGACGAGAATGGCGAGCCACTCGACGCCCCACCCGATCGCCGCGAACCGGATCGCGGCGGCGAGAAAGCTCGCGAGCAGGATCGCGCGCAGGCTGAAGCGCCGCACGAGCACCGGCATTGCGATGAAAACCACGATCTCGGCCAGTACTCCGAGCATCCACATGAGACCGACCACGGTTTTCGAATAGCCGTGCGCGACGAGGTAGATCGAATAGAACACGTACAGCGCGCCATGCGCGACAGTCATGAACGTGCAGGCCGCAAAGAAGGCAACCACTTCGGGACGGCGCAGGATCGCGCGCAAGCTGCCTTTCACCGGTATCGCGCGCTCCACGCGCGGCGCAGGCAGGCCGCAAGCGACCAGCAGGGTAGCCAGGCTCAGGGCCGAGAGCACCCAGAGCAGGTTCGCAACCGCCACCGCGTCGAGCAGCGCGCCCGTCGCGAGCACCGCCACGATGAAACCCACCGAGCCCCAGAGCCGGATCGGGCCGTAGCGGTCGGTGCGCGCTCCCAGCACCGAAAAAGTCAGCGCGTCGACAATCGACAGCACCGCTGCCGAGCACATCCCTATGAGCGCGACGGTTACGGCGGTCTGCCCAAAGCCGGAAACGAAAAAGAGCGTGACCACCGCGGCCGTCGTGAGGCCGCAGGAAAGAGCCACTACGCCGCGGCGCGAACCGGTGACATCCGAAAGCCATCCCCACGCCATTGGCGCGAAGATGCGCACGAACTGAGGCAGCGCGAGGATGATGGCAATTTCGCCTGCCGGAAAACCCGCCCCGGCAAGGTAGAGGGAGAAATACGGGGCGTAAGCGCCGAGGTAGCAGAAGTACGCGAAGTAGAACGCGGCAAGGCGCGCCGGCTGCGCAATGCTCACGCCGGACATCGCATGGGGTCGCGCATCCGGGATCCCATCCGGTCCGAATTGGGATCGTATATAGTCTGCACGCAAAACAGTTCCATCGCCGTTTCCATCGATTCCAGCCGACTGCGCATCCTAATGCCGATCTCCGGATTGTTCGATCTCTCGGGCAAAGTCGCGCTGGTGACCGGGGCGAACTCCGGCATCGGCGCCGAGATCGCCGATGCCCTCGCCGAAGCCGGCGCGGCGGTCGTCCTGGTTGCGCGCCGCGCGCCGGAGCTCGACGCGGCGAAAAAATCCATCGCAGCCAAGGGCGCGCGCGCCGCGACGATTGCCTGCGACCTCACCGATCGCGGCGCGATCGACGCCTGCGCGCGAACCGCCCCGTCGTTCTTCGGCGCACCCGACATCCTTGTCTCGGCCGCCGGCGTAAACATCCGCCGGCCGATGCTCGAGATCACCGAAGACGACTGGGATACGACGCTCAAGCTCAATCTGGAAGCGCCTTTCTTCCTCGCGCAGAAATTGGCCCCTGCAATGATCGCGAAAGGCTGGGGCCGCATCATCAATATCGCCTCGATGCAGTCGATGCGCGCTTTCGGCAACAGCGGCCCCTACGGCGCGTCCAAGGGAGGCATCCTGCAGCTCACGCGTGCGCAGGCCGAAGCGTGGTCGAAACACGGCGTGAACACCAACGCGATCGGACCCGGGTTCTTCGCCACGCCGCTCACCAAGCCCGTCACCGACGACCCGGCGCGTTGGAGGGCGATGGCGGAGCGGACCATGATCGGCCGCAACGGCGAGCTTCACGACCTGCGCGG